>JBGQGN010000301.1:0-4958 GCA_041497395.1 Methylomirabilia bacterium | reverse complement strand
TGCACCCGACCGGCTACATCTCCGCTCACCAGCTCGCGATCAGCGCATAGCCGCTGCCGGGCCGGGCGGGACACTCCTCGGGGGCCTCGACGAGAGGCCCCCGAGCTGTTCTGGGGGACCGTTGGCGCGCCGCGTCCCCGTGGCCGCCGGCCGGGCCGATCCGCCGTCCTTCGTCCCGGCGGCCCTCTTCCCGTGTGCCTCATAGGCCGGGCGGAATGATTGACGTACGGCGCCCGTCTGGTTTGGAGAGCTCGCAGGGGAGGGTAGAATCGGCAGGCCGAGGAGGCGGAGATGAGGAAGACGAAGATCCGGTCACTGGAGGCCATCGCGGCGCAGCTCGACGCCATGAGGCGCGGCGGCAAGACGGTGGTCCACTGTCACGGATGCTTCGACCTGCTGCACGTCGGCCACATCAAGCACCTCCAGGCGGCCCGCCGGCTGGGCGACCTCCTGATCGTGACGGTGACCCCGGACCGGTACGTGAACAAGGGACCGGGGCGACCCGCCTTCACCGAGAGTCTCCGGGCCGAGGCCCTGGCCGCGCTGGATTGCGTGGACCTCGTGGCCATCGACCGCTCGCCGACGGCCGTCGAAGCGATACGACTCCTCAGGCCGGACTACTACGTTAAGGGACAGGAGTTCGAGAATCTCCCGCGCCCGCCCGTGAGGCTCCAGGCCGAGATCGACGCCGTGCACGAGGTCGGAGGCCAGGTGCGCTTCACGCACGAGGCGGTCTTCTCATCCACCGCCCTCCTGACGACGCACGATGTCGGGGCAGGGGTCGGGGGTGACGCAGACCCTCGGGAACGGGTCACGCGTGGCGTCGACGGCGCGCCGGCCTCGACCGAGGTGAGGACCTCGCCCGCGGGCCGCGCGCACCCCCCGAGCGCCTGCCCGGACGACGCCCGCCGCTTTCTCGACGGGTTCCGGACACGGCACTCCGTCGCCGACGTGCTGGCAGGCCTGGCGGCCCTTCGCGATCTCCGCGCCCTGGTGATCGGCGAGGCGATCATCGACGAATACAGCTACTGCCTGCCGCTCGGCAAGTCGCCCAAGGAGGCGATCGTCACCACAAGGCAGGTGCGGCAGGAGCGTCACGCCGGTGGAGCGCTTGCATGTGCCAATCACGTCGCCGGCTTCTGCCGCGCCGTGGATCTCGTGACCGCCCTCGGCGGGGAGGATCCCCAGGAGCGGTTCGTCCGTGCTCACCTGCTAGCCAACGTGACGCCGCGCTTCTTCGTCCGGCCGGATGCGCCTACCATCACGAAGCGCCGCTACATGTGGGACCCGTACCTCGTCAAGATGTTCGAGGTCGCCCTCATGGACGACACACCCCTCGCGGCCGGGCTCGAGGATGAGCTGCTCGCGTATCTGGACGGCGTGCTGCCCGCCTACGACCTCGTGATCGTGGCGGACTACGGTCATGGGCTCCTGAGCCCGCGCGCCGCTGCCGCCCTCGCCAGTCGGGCCCGCTTCCTCGCCGTGAACACCCAGGCCAACGCGGCGAATCTCGGGTTCAACCTGATCACGAAGTATCCGCGCGCCGACTACGCGTGCATCGACGAGCCGGAGATCCGGCTCGCGACGGGCGATCGATGGAGTCCCGTCGGAGAGCTCGCCGACATCGTGCGCTCACGCCTCGGCTGCGGGGCCGTCGCGGTGACCCGGGGCCGCCACGGCGCTCTCACGTGCGGCCCGGACGGTTCCCGCTGGGAGGTGCCGGTCGTGGCGCGCGACGTCGTGGACCGCACGGGGGCGGGCGATGCGTACCTGGCCGTCACGTCACCGTGTGTTGCGTCCGGAATGCCCCTGGACATGGTGGGGCTGGTGGGAAGCGTTGCCGGAGCCCTGGCCGTCCAGGTGGTTGGCAATCGATCGTCCATCGAGCCCGCGGACGTCCGGCACCTCGTCAGGACGCTGCTCGGATGACCTGGCCCGGGCGGGCCCGGGTGCCAGCGGCCCCGGTGACCCCAGCGACCGAGGAAAGCCGGGCCGCGGCGCCACCGCGCGTGACCGTGGCCATCTCGACGTGGAACCGGGCTGACCTCGTCGGGCGGGCCATCGCCAGCGCGCTGGCCCAGACATTCGACAACATCGAGATCCTCGTCGTGGACGACGGTTCCACCGACGGCACGCCCGAGGCGATCGCCCGCTTCGACGACCGCCGACTGCGAACCGTCCGGCTCGAGCGGGATCAGCCGGGCCCGGAACACCGCCATCGCCCTGGCCCGGGGTGAGTGGCTGGCGTTTCTTGACGACGACAACGAGTGGGCGCCGGACTATCTCTCGCGCCAGCTGGCCCTGGCCGCGTCCCGCCCCAATGCCGACGTCGTGTACTGCCGGGCGCAGCGCCGCGACGGACGGACGGGCCACGACGGCGTCATGCCGGAGGTGATCCGGGAGGGACCGGTGTTTCGCCACGTGTTGCGCGGATGGCTTCCACTGATGTCGTGCGCGCTGGTACGCCGATCGGCACTGCGGGAGGTCGGGGGCCTCGACGAGGAGCTCAAGGCGTCGGAGGACCGCGACCTGTGGCTGCGGCTGGCTCAGCGTACCGACTTCGCGGGCAGCCCCGACGTCCTCGTGGTGCGCCACATGCACCCGGGCGCCCATCTCTCCCGCAACTACGCGTTCATCGCCCGGGACGCCGCCGTTCTGGAGGCCAAGTGGAAGGCCACGGTCACGGCATCGTGCGGATGGGTGGCCTACCGGCAGTGGCGGGCGCTGCTGGTCACGAGCCCGCAGATCGTCCGCGCCATGCAGGCCGCCGACGAAAGGAAGCTTCTCGAAGGCCTCCGGAGCGTCGGGCGAATGGCGTCCCACCTTCCCTGGTCGGCGCCATCCGTGGTGCGGGGGCTCGTGCTGGCCGTCCTCGGGCCGAAGGTCTACGTGCGTCTCGCCCTGGCCCGGTCGGCGGTGCGCGCCCGCGTCGCGGCCCTTGGCGGCCTCGTCCGCGGAGGGAGCCGGGGCGCGCGGGAGCAGCCGCCTGCGCAGCGGGAGCCCGCCCGACGCTGACCCTCGCGCCGGTGTCTCGCCGAGGCGGGTCCGGCGGCCTACCCGGTGCGGCGCTGACTCACGGCAGCACGCCCGCCGCCTCGAGGTCGGCGAAGGCATCCGGATCGAGCGGCCACTTGGGGCGCGCGATGCGCGTGAACGGCACGCCCGAGAAGACGTCGGGTGGCGCGACGTAGAGGATCTTGGCGGCGATCTTCTCGAACTCGGCGCGGAAGTGGTTGGTGGACTTGACGACCAGGAGCTTGGTGGCGAGCGGATCGAGCCCGAGCCCGCGGAAGACGTCGGGGCTCCGGACCTGGTTCCGGCGGCTGGCGAGAATGATGTCGAGGCCGCCCGCCGTCACGCGTGCCGCCGGCCCGAGCGAGTTTCCGACGCCGGCGTAGCGCTGGTAGAGGTCGTCGGTCACCGCGGCGACGGTGACGTCCAGGTCGAGCGGATCCCCCGAGAGGATGCCGGCCTTGCCGCCGATCCGCATCCGGAGCCGCGCCCCCGGGCCGGCCGCGCGCGCGAACGTCACCGCGATCGGGTCCCAGATCGTGGCGAACGCGCACTCGGCCACGCCGAGCTCGACGAGCGCGCGGAGGACCACCGTGCTGTCCCCCGGGAAGCCGCCTCCGGGATTGTCGGCGACGTCGGCCGCCACCACCGGCCGGCCGGCCACGCGGCGGGCCTGCTCGACGGCCTGGGCCACGGTGAGCATCGGCGGATGGGTCCGGCCGCGGAGGGCGATCCAGCGGAGACCGAGATCCCGGGCGAGCCGGGCGCCCTCGGCCGGCCGGGCATCGGTGACGACCAGCATCTTCGTTCCGTTCCCCGGCACGTCGCCGTAGGGAAAGCCGTGCACGGGGGAGATGGAGAGGACGCCGTCCTTCCCCTCGCGCGCCTTCACGTCGTCCACGAAGCCCTTCATCGGCTGGAGCGTCGTGAAATAGCTTCCGATCATCCGGCAGTCCCAGAGATCCATGTGCGGGCGCGTGCCGCCCAGGGCGGCGTCGACGACGAGGCGGAAGAGATCGGCCGCCCGCTCCGCGAAGTCGGTGTGGGGGAACTCCTTGTAGAGCACGAGCACCGTCGCCTGCTCGACCATCAGCGGCGTGACATGACAGTGCGGATCGAGCTCCGCGCCGACCGGCACCGCCGGACCCACGATCTGGCGGACCCGGGCAAGGAGATCCCCCTCGCAGTCGTCGTAGCCGTCGGCCACCATCGCCCCGTGGAGGTTCAGGAGGACGGCGTCGACCGGCATCGCGCGCCGGAGATCGGCGAGGATCTCGTCGCGGAAGCCTTCCCACACGTGCCGGACGGTGGGCCCCGCCGGGGGCGCGGAGGCGCCGAGGCTCCCTGCCACGCTGAACCCGCGCTCGGCCGCCAGCCGGCGCCAGACGAGGAAGGGCTGCGTGAAGCTCGTCGGCCGGTCCTCGGGCGGCGCGCCCCGGAAGATCGTGTAGTCGTCCAGTCCCGTGGGCATGGGGGCGAACGTGTTGGATTCGGTCGCGACGCCGGCCGTGAAAAGTTTCATGAGCGGGACCCTCCCGGCGGCGATTCTTCGTCGCCTGGCCCCGTGCGGTCAAGCGGCCTCGGCTCGCGGAGTCCGTCCGCCGGTCCCTGACCGAGGGCCCCTTGACGCCACCGCGGCTTGTGGCTGACAGTGACTTCACGGTCGACTCGACCGATCGCATCCCGATCCATTGAACCGTGTAGCGGCTCCGCGGGCGCAGCCGTCAGCGCGCGCGAGAACAGGAGGCGACCATGAGCAGGTTCCGGACCGCCTGGATAGCGGGGCTCGTCGCGCTCGTCGTGTCGCTCCTGACGCCGGGTCTGCCGGCATTCGCCCAGGGCGAAAAGACCATCCGGGCCGTGATGCACGCCGAGGTCAAGTGGGTCGATCCGCACTGGACGACGGCGAACATCACCCAGCAGCACGCCTACATGATCTACGAGAC
>JBGQGN010000300.1:0-4977 GCA_041497395.1 Methylomirabilia bacterium | reverse complement strand
CGCCAATCCCTACCAGACGGTATGGGGACGGGAGGGCGAGCCGCCCTTGCCAGTGTACCGGGTGACCCTCGGCAGCGTTCTCCGCGGGATCCTGCCCTTCGGCCGTCCTCACGCGTTTCGACGGGCCACGGAGAGGGCGGTGGATTCCCACGCGGATTTGCGATGGGGACCGGAGGGTAGGGGCTTCCGGCGCCTGCTTCACCCGAACGGAGTGTGCCTGACCGGCTTCTGGGAGATCACCCAGGACACCGGCTACTCGGGCTGCTTCAGCCGGGGCAGCCAGGCGCTCCTGGTGGGGCGCTATTCCACCTGCTGCACCGAGACGCGCCGTGGCCGAACACGGTCGCTGGCGCTGGTCGGGAAGCTGTTTCCCACCACGGACTCGAACCATCACGGATTGCTGCGCACCGCCAACTTCATCACCCAGCAGGACATCGGAGGAAACGACACCGCCTACGTCAACGACGTGGAACTGCGCAACGCTCCGGATGTCCACGTACTGCGTCGTGGGGGAGGAGTCCCCATCCTGCTCGTGACGGGGCTCGTGTTCCAGCGCGTGGACAGGGAGCCGGGCCAGCGCCAGCTGTATCCGATCGCCGAGCTGGGCAAGGCGGCGAGCGCGCCCACCCGAGCCCCCAGGTTCATGCGGCTCTTGGTCGTGCCCGAGCAACCGCGAATCGACGGCGCCGGCCTGGACTTCCGCCACGAGATCATGGCGCAGATATTCGACAAGGGCGACCCTCGGCCGCGGCGCACCTTGACGTTTCGCATCGAGGTCACCGACGAGGGCTCGACGCACGGCTCGGCACTGGCGCAGACCGTGGTGTTCAAGGATTGGCGGCACGTCGGGACGATCACCTTCGACAATGCGGTGATCTCCTACAACGGCGACTTCGTGATTCACTTCAACCACCCGACCTGGCGCCGGGATCGGAACGACCCGTCGACCGCCACCCGCGTCAACGAGCGCAAGGTGCGCTGAGCGTCCACCCGCGTCGCGACGGGACCGTCAGCGTGCGAGCGGCTTCAGCCCGTACGCTTGCCCGGTCGAGGGTCTCGCCTCTATCGTGAAGTCATGAGGAACCTGTTCCTCTTCGGCGTCCTCACGTGGATGACGGGCAATCCCCTTCTCGCCCTCGTGATCGTGGTCGTGGTCTGGGCCGCAGGGTACGGATACCTCTCGGCACGTCTCTTCCGGATCCCGCGGGCCATCGATCGGTGGCTGACCATCCGCGAGCTCGACCGGGCCGTCGGGATGAATCCCCATGACGCCACGGCGCGGGCCGACCTCGGACGCCTGCTGGTCGAGGCGGGGGACCCGGCCCGGGCGCTGTCCCACCTGGAAGCCGCCCACACCCGGGCGCCCGAGGTGGCCGAGACCGCCTACTACCTCGGGGCCGCGCGGCTCCGCCTCGGTGACGAGGCCCACGGCCGCCCGCTGATCGAGGAGGCGCTTGCCCGGAACCCGCGCCTCGGCTACGGAGAGCCCTATCTCTGGCTCGCCGACTACTACCTCGATCACGGCCAGCCCGCCGAGGCCCTCACGCATCTCGAGCGCTTCACCGAGATGCACGCGTCGAGCGTCGAGGGGCAGTACAAGCTGGCGCGCGCCTACCGGGCCACGGGCCACGCGGATCGGGCTCGCGCGGCTCTCGACGAGGCGGTGCGGGCCTACCGCGGTGCCCCAGGCTTCAAGCGCCGCCAGGAGCGGCCCTGGCGGCTGCGGGCCGCCTGGCTACGGTGGACCCTCCGGCGGTGAGAGCCCGCCTCGGGGCTGGCCGTCACGGCAAGCGTGACGCGATCCTGTCCGCGAGCGCCTTGACCTGCTGCGGCGTCAGCGACGTCGCGCCGCCCACGCCCAGCCAGAAGCCGAGCCCCTTGCTCTGCATGACACAGGAGGCAAACGGGCGCGCGTTGCCTTCGCTCGTGGGGGGCTTGTAGGCGCTGCAGTCCGCGCCGGGAGTCTTCGCCGACTCGACGGTCCACCCCTTCTGCACGAGGCCGCTTTCGATCCGGCGGAGGCCGGACAGGCCAGCGGCGCGTTGCTCCGGCGTCTTGGGTCCGCGAATCACGTTCACGGTGGCGTACGTGGAGCCCATGACCCAGGTGCAGCTGGACATGGTCTCTTCCTTGTACGGGCCGCTCGGAATGACGATGTCCGACTCCTGAGTCTTGTCGACGGTCATGTTGGCCACGGCCTTCAGATCGGCGGCGGTGAGGAGGCCGCACGCGTTGTACTTGCTGGCGGCCTCGGCCCAGTGTGGGAGCGCGTGGGCCAGCAAGGCCGTCGTGAGGAGGGTCACCGTGTAGACACGCTTCATCGCCGCACCTCCCGCGGGTCGATCTCGTCCGCCACGATCGTAGCGCATCCTCGCGTTCGGCGAGGGGACGCGCGGCCGGTGGGAGCTCTTGACGCCGGAGGACCGCGTCCCTAGAGTTCTGGCAATCCGCGGAGGTTGGCTCCGCGAGAGGGGCGAGCCTTGTCTAGGCGGGGGCGGGGAGGTGGCCGGTGAGCCAGCCGAGGGAGCGTACGGTCTTCGTCCCCGCCGGACATGGCGGAGCCATCCCGGTTGCAGCGGGAGAGCTTCTGTCGGTCGTCGACCTCGAGGGAGCCCAGGTCGCCGACTTCGTGGCCATCCAGCGGGCCGATCCGCGGAAGGCGGTGTCGCCTCACCAGACGCGCTCGTCGCTGCGGCGCCTCACGCTTCGAGTCGGTGATCGGCTGGTCAACCAGGACCGCGAACCAGTGCTCGAGATCGTGCGGGACGACGTCGGGGTGCACGACCTCCTCTTCTGCGCCTGCAGCCCGGCCCTCTACCGCCAGCGCTTCGGCCTCACGGACCACCGGAGCTGCCGCATGAACCTCCTCGAAGCCCTCGCGCCTTATCACGTCGAGGAGTGGCAGCTCCCCGATCCCGTCAACCTCTTCATGAAGACGCCGCCCCGTCCCGACGGCGAGTTCGACTTCCACCCGGCGCCCTCCCGTCCCGGCGACCGGATCGTCTTCCGGTGCCTCGTCGACGTCGTCGCCGCCGTCTCCTCCTGTCCCATGGATCTGGTCCCCATCAACGGGGGACGCATCACCTCGCTCGAGCTCGTCGTCGGTCCCGCCGCCGCCTGATTCGTCGCCACCCGGCCCTCACCCCACCAGCAGCACCCCCGTGCCGTCGAGGCGGTCCGCCTTGAGGGCCATCAGCGCCTCGTTGGCTTGGTCCAGGGCAAAGGTGGTGACGGACGGCCGGATCGGGATCTCGGCCGCCTCGCGCAGGAGATCCTCGCCGTCCTGCCGAGTGTTCGCCTCCACGCTCCGGAGCGTCTTCTCGTGGAACAGATGCGGCCCGTACTCCATCGCGGGAATGGGGGTCATGTGGATCCCGGCGAGGACCACGGTGCCGCCCTTCCGCACCGCCCGGAGCGCCGGCGGGACGATCTCGCCGGACGGGGCGAAGACGATGGCCGCATCGAGGGGCGCTGGCATCGGCTCGGCGGCATCTCCGGCCCAGACGGCACCGAGCCGCCGCGCCAGATCGCGATGTCCGGCGGACCGGGTTGCCACGAACACCTCCATGCCTCGGTACCGGGCGATCTGGATGACCACGTGGGCGGAAGAGCCGAAGCCGTAGAGGCCGAGCCGGCCGCCGCGCTCGAGATCCGTGCGCCGGAGCGCGCGGTAGCCGATGATCCCCGCACAGAGCAACGGCGCCGCCTCGACGTCCGAGAACGCGGGGGGAATCGCGTAGGCGAACGCCTCCGGCACGACCGCCAGCTCGGCGTACCCGCCGTCCTCGTGGTAGCCCGTGTACCGCGAGGCTTCGCAGAGATTCTCGGTGCCCGCGCGACAGAGCTCGCACACGCGGCAGGTCTCCCGGAGCCACGCGATCCCGACGCGGTCCCCGAGGCGGAAGCGGCGGCAGCCTGGTCCGAGTCGCTCCACGGTGCCCACGACCTGATGGCCCGGTATCAGAGGCAGCCGGCGCGCCGGTAGGTCGCCCTCGATGACGTGAAGATCCGTCCGGCAGATCGCGCAAACCCGCACGCGCGCACGGATCTCGCCCGCGCGCGGCTCCGGGTCCGTCAGCTCCGCTCTCTCAAGCGTGCGACAATCGATCGGTCCCTGGCGGCGCAAGACCATCGCGTGCATGGAACAGTTCCCCGGTCGAGACGATCGTCGCACGAGGGATCGTCGCCGACCAGCTGAAGCTTCCGCTACTTCCACGGGAAAGGGGAGGACGCGGGGGGGACGAGGCCACGGTCGACCTGAGCGGGGCCTACGCGAGTGTGACCATCACGTTCTGAGGCGCTCGGCGCGGAGGAGGCCTCCAGTCAGCGAGCCGGGGATACCCCGACATGGGCCAGGGTCCGGCCGGGCCCTTGGCGTCAGGCGGGCGCGCCGCTAGGATCGGGCCATGAGTGGCCTCCTCTCGCGGCTGCCCGGGTGCGTGCGAGCGGGCGTCGTGGCGTGGCTCCTGCTCCTGGCCCCGGGCCCCGCGGCGGCTCACCCGCACGTCTTCGTCGACTATGCCGTGACGGTCCTCCTGGCGGGTGAGGCGGTCGAGGGGATCCGGCTCACCTGGACGTTCGACGACCTCTTCAGCGGCTTCATCCTGCAGGAGTTCGACACCGACCGGAACCAGACCCTGTCGCCGGCAGAGATCCGACGGATCGAGGAGAAGCACCTCACGGAGTTCCAGCGCGCCGGCTACTACACCACGGTCAACGTGAACGGGAAGCCGGCGGTGGTGCCGCCGGCCCGGAGCTTCAGCGCGACCGTGGCGAAGGGCATCGTGACGTACGAGTTCGTCCTGTCGGTCCGGGCCCCGCTCGCCACGACCACCGCGCTGGAGGTGCTGGCGGACGACCCGGCCTACTACATCGCGTACAACCCCGTCACCGTGACCCCGCAGGCACAGGCGGCCGGCGCCTATGCCCTGGAGTGCCGGATCGTCCGGGACAAGAGCTTCGCCACGCCCGATGCGG
>JBGQGN010000299.1:0-5009 GCA_041497395.1 Methylomirabilia bacterium | reverse complement strand
GGCATGCGGCAGGGCTGGCAATTCGGCGACTGCGCCGCAAACCTGGTTTCCGCAGAATCGGACGGGGCTTTCACATGGATCGCTACGAGCTCGACCGCGATCACTGGACGGAGGGATACATCACCGACCGCCCCCGTCGCCGATAACTGTCCTGCGACAGCCTTCAGATCTCCGGAAGGCTCCGCCACGGAGCGATGAGGGAAGCACCTCTCCCGAGCTGTTACGGTACCCAGCCGAGCCGGGCCGCGACGGCCTCATAAACTTCCCGTCGGTGCAGGATCGTCAAGACCCATACCTCCTGACCCGCGATCTTGAAGACGACCCTGTAGTCGTCCACTCGCAGCTTCCAGTACCCTTTGAGCGTTCCACGAAGCGGCACCCCGTAGCGCATCGGCTCCGTTGTGAGTCGTCCGTCAATGGACCGAGCGATTCGAGCGTGAAGGTTGGCCGGAACATCGGGCAGGTCGTCCTCAGCCACCCTCGAATGGTAGCGGAGGGTGTACGGCAATCAGCGCCTCTTGGAGCGCTCCGAGACCCGCCACACCTGGTCGTGCGAGAGGCTCCGAGCCCGATCGAACGTCCGCTCGCGCTCCTGGGCCACCTGGCCCAGGAGCAGATCCTCGTGCGCCTCCAGCGCCTCACGGAGCAGGTCTCTCACCTTGAGGGAGAGCGAGGTTCCCTCTCGGCGAGCCAGTCGGCCGAGTGCTTCGTAGAGCGGACGCTCGAGCACGACGTTTACGCGTGGGTTCTTCGCAGGCATGATGGCCGAAGTGTACCATAAGTGTCTCACTTCAGAGATCGCGCCCGACACTGTCCTATCCTTCGGTCCGCCGCTTGTGCCGGCGCCGTGAGCATGGTCTATTCAGACTCTATTCAGACTCGCGCCGGCCACCAGCCCCCGCGCCACCTTGATCGCGAATCAGGAGGACACCGAGACCGTGCAACGGATCATCCGCGAACAGGCCCGGAAGTACGCCTTCGACTGGCGTGATGAGCCTCTGCTTCGAGTCAGGCCCGGCGAGACTTTCGAGATCGAGACCTACGACGCGAGCACGGGATACTTCCGGACGCCCGAGGATCTCGCCATCCCTGCGAAGCGCCCGGGATTCGACCGCGTTCCGCCGCTGGCAAACCCGATCGGCGGCCCGGTCTGGGTCGAGGGCGCCGAGCGCGGCGACACGCTCGTGGTGAGCGTCGAGGACATCCTGGTCGACGGCTACTCCTGGATCGCGGTCGGGCCCCGGCGCGGGCCTCTCGGCGAGTCGGCGCGATGGCCCGAGCTCTCCGAGCGCTACACGACCAAGATCTTCCGCCACACGCCGGGACCGAGCGGGACGACGCGGGACGGCACGCTCCACTTCAGCGACCGGATCAGCTGGCCGATCACCCCGTTCATCGGCACCATCGGGGTCGCGCCCGAGCGCGAGGTGACGACCAGCCTCGACGGCCAGGGCGAGTGGGGCGGCAATCTCGACATCCGCGACGTCGCGCCGGGGCATCGGATCCATCTCCCCGTGTTTCACGAGGGGGCACGCTTCTACCTGGGCGACGTCCACGCCAGCCAGGGCGACACCGAGTTCACGGGGACGGCCGCCGAGACCAAGTCCACCGTGCGTCTCCACTTCGACCTGGTCAAGGGCCGCACGGTGCCCTGGATGCGGATCGAGAAGCCGGCCTCGATCGTCTCCGTGTTCGCGTACCGGCCGCTCGAGGTCGCCGTCGAGACCGCCACGGTCAACCTGATCGACTGGCTGGTCCGGGACCACGGCTACTCCGCCACCGACGCGTATTGCCTAGTCAGCACCTGCCCGGACTTCCGGATCAACGTCTACCAGATGTGCCGGGTCGGGAAGCTGAGCTACGTCGCCGGCGCCGAGCTCCCCAGGCGCTACCTCCCCGGGCCGGCCGCGTGACCGCGAGCCCGATCGGCGCCTCGCCCCGCCGGAAGGAGGACGCCCCGCTGCTCGAGGGGCGCGGGCGATACCTGGACGACCTCCGGAGGCCCGGCACGGCCTACCTCGGCGTGGTGAGAAGCCCCCACGCGCACGCCCGCATCCGCGGCATCGCCACGGAGCAGGCCCGCGCGATGCCGGGCGTCACGGTCTTCACCGCCGCCGACCTCCCGGAGGTCGCGCGAGGCATCCCCGCGCCGTTCGGCGGGACGCCCAGCACCCGCCCCTACGTGCAGAGCGTCCTCGCGTCGGACGTGGTGCGGTACGTCGGCGAGCCGGTGGCCGTCGTCGTCGCGAACGACCCCTATCGTCTGGGCGACGCGCTGGACGGGGTCACGGTGGACTACGAGCCGCTTCCGCCCGTGACGACGCCCGAGTCCGCCGCCCGCGGCACCGACCGGGTTCACGCGGACTGGCCCGACAACGCCGCCGTCGTCGCGCGCGGCGGCACGGGCGACGTCGAGCGCGCCTTCCCTACCGCCGACCTGATCGTCGAGGAAGAGCTTCGCCATCCGAGGATCACGGCCGTGCCGATCGAGCCTCGCGGCGTCCTCGCCTACCGGGACCCCGAGTCCGGCCTGCTCGTCGTCTGGTCGTCCACCCAGAATCCCTATCTCGTGCGGGACGCCGTGTCCGTGGTCCTGGGGATCCCGGCCGAGGAGGTGCGGGTGCTCGCCCCCGACGTGGGCGGCGGATTCGGCCCGAAGGGCGCCGTCTATCACGAGGAGCTGCTCGTGCCGGCAGTCGCCCTCCGCCTCGGGCGACCCGTCAAGTGGGTCGAGGGGCGCCGCGAGCACTTCGTCGCCACGGGGCACGACCGCGAGCAGGTCCACCGGGCACGCATCGCCTTCCGGCGCGATGGGACGATCGTGGCCATCGACGACGTCTTCCAGGCCGACGTGGGCGCCTACCCCGTCGAGGGCACAGGACTCACCCTCAATACCGTGAACCACCTGCCGGGGCCCTACCGGGTGCCCAACTACCGGAACGTCGGCACGAGCTACGTGACGAACAAGACGCACAACACCGCCTACCGCGGCGCGGGGCGGCCGGAGGCCGTCTTCGTCATGGAACGGCTCCTCGACATCGGGGCGCGCCGCCTGGGGCTCGACCCCATCGAGCTCCGCCGGCGCAACCTGGTGCAGCCGGGCGAGATGCCGTACCGGTCGGGCATCACCTACAAGGACGGGGTCACGGTCGCCTACGACCCGGGCGACTTCCCCGCCGGCCTGGAGCGCGCGCTCGAGCTGCTTCACTACTCGGAGCTCCGCGCCCGCCAGGCCGCACAGATCCGGACGTCACGGAGGATCGGGATCGGGGTCGCCTGCTACGTTCAGGGCTCCGGCATCGGGCCCTACGAGGGCGCGCAGGTCCGCGTCGACCCGAGCGGCCAGGTCTTCGTCACCATCGGCGTGGCCGCGCAGGGCCAGGGTCACCAGACCACGCTCGCCCAGATCTGCGCGGCGGAGCTGGGGGTGCCCCTGGAGGACGTCCACATCGTCGCGGGCGACACGCAGCTCTTCCCCATCGGGATGGGCACGGGAGGCAGCCGCGTCGCTGCAAACACCGGGCCGGCGGTCGCCCGGACCGCGCGCGAGGTTCGCGCCCGGGCGCAACAGGTCGCCGCCGAGCTCCTCGAGTGCGCGCCCGAAGACGTCCGCATCGAGGACGGCCGGGTGTTCGTGGCCGGAGTTCCCGGGCGCGCTCTCACTCTCGGTCGCATCGCCCACGCGGCCATTCGCTCCAAGGCACTCCGCAAGACCGGGGAGCCCGGCCTCCAGCGATGCAGCTACTTCTACCCGGACACCGTGACCTGGGCGTCCGGCACCCAGGCCGCCGCGGTCGAGGTCGACCTCGAAACGTGCGACATCCTGCTCCTCGGGTACGCCGTCGTCCACGACAGCGGGCGCGCCATCAATCCGGTCATCGTCGAGGGTCAGCTCCAGGGCGGCGCGGCCCAGGGCATCGGCGCCGGCCTCTGGGAGGAGCTCGTCTACGACGACTCCGGGCAGCTCGTGACGGGAAGCCTCATGGACTACGGGCTCCCGAAGGCTGACCAGCTCCCGATGCTCCCGGTGGCGCGCCTCGACCATCCCTCGGTCGTGAACGAGCTCGGCATCAAGGGGGTGGGCGAGAGCGGCGCGATTCCCGGGGCCGCCGCCATCGCCAACGCGGTGGAGGATGCGGTCGCCGACCTCGGCGTCACGATCCGCGAGGTGCCGGTGACCTCCGCGCGGCTCTTCGCGCTACTCGAGTCCGCCCGACGTGATCGAGCCCTGTCGAGTCACCGGAGGTAAGTGATGAAGCCTCGTCACGCTGTCGCGCTGACGGCGTTGCTCGTCGCCTGCGGCGTCGGGGGTGACGGCGGTACGGCCCTCGGAGCCGGCGATGTCCAGAGCTCGCTCCTGGCACGCGACGATGGGGTGCTCGGCGGTCTCTTCATGGTGGACGGCGCGGAACCCCGCCATGGGAAGCCGCGCCAGCGCTTCGACGAAGCGCAGCAGGGAGTCACCGCCGTCATCCGCGTGGGACCGCTGAAGGGCCAGGGCACGCTGACCGTGGACTGGTACCAGGTCAATGCCTGGGGCGGACGCGAGCATCTCTTCCAGCACCAGATCCGGGCCCGTGCCAACACGTTCGCGTGGTCAGTCGGCGTCGCCAAGACGCACCTGGCCGCGGGAGATTACCAAGTCACCGCCTCGCTGGGACGCGACCGGCTGACCACGGCGTGGACCGTGCGCAGGGGGCGCCGATCCTCGGCGCCGACGAACACCGGCCAGGCCCCGGCGACCGGGCAGAATGGCGCGACAGCGGTGTCGGATTGGTACAAGGAGCTCGAGCGGCAAGCCGAAGCCGCCGATGCGGCGCGGCACCGGCCGCCTGCGTGCAGCGGGTCTCCGGACATCAGCGCGTCCGAGACCGGCTACAGCCCGGAGGTCGATGCGAGCGCGTGGGACCATCCCTGCGACGCCGACCTCGCCTTGCTCGCAGCAATGGGGGGCGCCGAGCGCCAGGTCGCCGCCGGGGTGGGCGAGGCCCGCACAACCATCGACCCCT
>JBGQGN010000298.1:0-5022 GCA_041497395.1 Methylomirabilia bacterium | reverse complement strand
CGTCGACCGACCACAGGCCGGCGCCGCCCAGGATCAGCGCGAGCGCTACGCCGAGGACCAGCAGGTGGAACTCGAAGCCTTCGCCTTTCTGGTTCCCGTACCAGTTCATGAAGAACCCGTGCGGTGTGTGGGTCGTCAGCACCGCGACCACCATGACACACGCGATCCCGAACGCCGCAACCCGGGTAAACAGACCGATGGCAAGACCGATCGGTCCGAGGAACTCGGCCACGATGGCCAGGAAGGCGAGCGGCGCCGGGAAGCTCTGCTTGAAGTAGCCCATCGTACCCTTGAAGCCGTGACCCCCGAACCACCCGAGCGCCTTCTGGGCGCCGTGCGGGAAGATGACGATGGCGAGGGTCCATCGGAGCACGAGCTGGATCACGCTGGTGTCGGTCGAGAGCAGCCATCTCATCGGCGGACCTCCTCCGAAAAGTAGCAAACAAGGTGTCCGGCATGCCCGGCGGGGCGGGCCGCGCGGAAGCGCTCCGTCACGGATAGAAGCTGCGACGCCCTTCCTCGCGCGTCCAGACCCGGAGCAGGTGGCGCTTCCGGCTTGGCTCCGGCGCGTCCCGGAAGTCGGTGCGACTGTGGGCGAACTCACGGTTGTTGAGGTACTGGATCTGGCCGCGGTCGATCGTGAACTCCACCCAGAGGTCGGGCGAGTCCACGACGAGGCGCATGGCCTCGAGCGCGTCCGTCCCCTCCCGGTCGAGCGGCGCGCCGGCCAGCTCGGCCCCCGCCTCGATCAGCCGCTCGTTGAAGCGCCCCACGAACGAGCGGCCGTCGTACTGGAAGATCGGCTGCGCGCCCGCCTTCGAATCATCGGGCGCGTGCTCGGCCTGGCGGTCCCACGGGAACGGCCGGTAGAGGCGCGGGAGGAGGTCCGGGTGACGCCGCCAGAGCTCGTTGTGCACGGTGCACAGGCTCACGAAGCGGCTCACCCCGCCCTCCTGCGCCGGGTTGATGCAGTAGAGCCCGACCAGGTGGGGCGGCAGCTCGAGCCACGGGCCGTCGGTGTGAAACGTCAGGTCGAGGTTAGTGACCGACCGCCGCACCCCGTACTCGAGCGGCTTCCCCGTGTCCCGGACGTCGTACAGCATGGCGCCGTTCCACGCTTGCGCAACCGGCCGCTGGAGGAGCTGACTCAGGAGCCAGCACAGCACCCGGTTCTCCTCCGGCCCGTATCGCTCCACGGGCACCCGATCCACCACGGCCAGCCCGATGCCGGAAGAGAGCCTGGCGCGAACGTCGTCCATCAGCTCGCTACACGCGGGCAGCGTGAACTGGTCGGGGCTCAGCAGGAGCGTCGGCAATGGGTTCCGACGAACCTGCCGGACGACCTGATCCAGCTCGTCGACGCACCGGGGGGACAGCGCCACCAGCCAGTCGCGCGGCGACAGCGTCTCCCGACGCCACGTCCGGCTGTCCTGAACGTCGCGGGGCAGCATGAGCGGCGCGAGACCGAGCATCGCCAGGAAGCCTCCGGCGCCACTATAGCTCTGTCGAGCCCGGCCGGCATCCGGCCGGGCTCGGCGGCAGGGGCCAGCCACCCGGCGGGCGGGCCCCCGCGCCCCGTACCCCCTCGGCGCGCTCCCTCTACCCCTTCAGCAGGGACTTCAGCAGCGTGCTCACGCCGTTCCAGGTGATCTGGACGCCGATGCACAGCGCGATGAAGGCCGAGAGGCGAAGGAGGACGCTGGTCCCCGTCTGTCCGAGCACCCGCGCGATGCCCTCGGCGAAGCGGTAGCAGAGGTAGATGGAGAGCGCGATGAGGGCCACGCCGGTAACCATCGCCGCGATCATCGCCAGGATGTTGATGCCGGTCTGCGAGGTGTTGGCGCCGAGCGTGATGGCCACCGAGATCGATCCCGGCCCCACCGTGAGCGGCAAGGTGAGCGGGTAGAAGGCCCGCATCGCCAGCTCCTCGGGTCTCCACGCCGTGGCGCTGGGCGCCGCCACGTCCTCATCACCCTGGTGGAGAAACCTCCAGCCGAAGGACATGATCAAGAGTCCGCCCCCGACCTGCACGATGGGAAGCGAGAGCCCGAAGAAGTCGAGGATGTACGACCCGACGAACATCGATACCACCAGGATGAAGAAGACGTTGACGGCGATCCGCCAGGCCAGCGCCCTCCGTATTTCCGTCGAGCAGCCCGTCGTGCTCGTCAGGAAGATCGGCACGCTCGCCGGAGGATTGATGATGGACGCGAGCGCGGCGAACACGAGCGCGACGACCTTCAGCGCCAGGACGAGGTGGGTCACGGCTCGAGCCCCGCGCGCCGACGCCCGGGCCCGTCGAGGACCTGGTCCAGCACCCAGTTGTTCAGCCGGTGGACCGCCGGCTCGCGGAGCGCGAACGGGCCGGGCCGCCTCAGGACGGACGCGAGCCCGGCCTGCTGCGCCTCGCAGATGTCGTTGTCCTCGGCGATGCCCGTCTCCCATCGATGCATGTACTTCTTCACGCCGGCCTCGAAGTCCGCCCGCGCCACCGTGGTCCGCGGGAAGCAGAAGCCGACGCCGAGCCGGGAGCGCGCGGGCCCGAGCGGGACGACCCGGAGCCACCACATGCAGTCCTGCGTGCAGGCGAACTGGGTGGCGGGGTGGAGCATCGTGAAGTACGTCCCCCGCGCGGCCCGCCCGCTGAGACCGGACACCGGCGGGAACGGCGCCGTCTCGCCGGGCAGGACGGCGATGCTCGTCTCCTGCGGGATGTGGATGGCGTCCCAGTGCCCGCGAGTGTCCTCCTGCACCGCGTACTGCTGCCCGAGACTCGCGTGATGGACCGTTCCGGTGTGGTACTCCTCCATCGCGTTCTCGACGAGGAGCTTCCAGTTGCAGGCCACCTCGTAGTCGAGTCGGCGGACGCAGACCATCTGGTCGAAGGCGTACGAGCCGAGCTTCTCCCCGAGGTCCCCGAAGTGCTCGACCAGGCTGGGGCCGGTCTGGCTGAAGCTCACGAAGACGAATCCCTGCCAGCTGTCCAGGCGCACCGGCGTCAGTCCCCAGTCGGCACGGTCGAAGGCGGGACGGTCCTGCATTCCCGGCGCGCCCAGCAGGCTGCCATCCGGTCCGTAGGTCCACGCGTGGTACGGACAGACGATCGTGCGGCAGCGGCCATGGCCGTCGAGGAGCCGGGCGCCCCGGTGGCGACAGGTGTTGGCGAAGGCCCCGACCCGGCCGGCCCCGTCCCGCAGCAGGAGGAGCGGGCCCGGCACCGTGTCGACGGCGAGATAGCTGCCGGGCTCGGGCAGCTCATCGGCCCGCGCCACGAAGTGCCACCCGCGCGTGAAGATGCGATCGACCTCGCGCGCGTAGAACTCCGGCGCCGTGTAGCACCACGCGGGGAGCGTCTCGGCCTCGCCGACCGGCCGGCGGACACCGCGGTACTGCGCGGGATCGAAGAGATCCATGGAGACCGTCCTATCGCGCCTATCGCGTCACGGACGTCCCGTCCACCCGGGGCCCGGGCACGGTCCGTCCAAGTCGGTCATCAGGTCGCCCGGAGCGCGCCCAGCGCCCCGGTCAGGCGCTCGTAGTCCGCGGCCCCGTTGTAGAGCTGGGCGGAGACGCGGAGGATCCGGCACGCGAGCGCCGGCCAGGTGAAGACCGGGAGCTCGATTCCGAAGCGATCGAAGAGGGTGGTCTGGAGCGGGTCGCGCTCGCCGTTCACCGGGGCCGGGCCAAAGCCCGGCGGCACGGGCAGCGCGGCGAGGGAGCCGATCATCGAGTCCGGCGCCGGAGGCGGCACGCCGAGTGCGGCGGACAGGCGGTCGCGGGCCGCGAGGGCAGTGCCCCGGTTGTGCGCCATGAGCGCCGGCCAGCCACCGGGCAGGAGCGACCCCATGTAGCGGATGGCCTCCGGGACGGTGAGGTAGGCCGTGGGGTCAGCGGTGCCCGTCCAGTCGAACTCGAGCCGGAACGCCGAGCGGTCCGTCCGCGGCGAGTTGGCGCCGTGGCTGATCACCAGCGGGCGCACACCCTTCTGGCGGTCGCGCCTGACGTGCAGGAACCCCGAGCCCTTCGGCGCGCAGATCCACTTGTGGCAGTTCCCCGTGTAGTAGGCGGCGCCGAGCGCTCGGAGATCGAGCGGGACCATCCCGGGCGCGTGCGCGCCGTCGACCAGCGCGTCGACCCCGCGCGACTCGAGCTCGCGGACGAGCCGCTCGATCGGGAGGACCAGGCCCGTCGGGCTCGTCACGTGGTCGACGAGCGCCAGCCGCGTCCGCGGGCTCACCCGCGACAGCACCGCTTCGAGCGCCCGCTCCGGCGTGGCGGCGGGGAACGGCAGCGTTGCCACGACGACGCGCGCGCCCGCGCGAGCCGCGACAGCCTCCAGCGCGTTCCGGCAGGCGTTGTAGGTGTGGTCCGTGGCGAGGAGCTCGTCGCCCGCTCCGAGATCCAGCCACCGGAGCACCGTGTTGGCGCCCGTCGTGGCGTTCGGGACGAAGACGAGGTCGTCCGGATCGGCGCCCACGAACGCGCCGAGCGCCTCTCGCGCCTGGTCGAGCAGCCCCTCCAGCTCCCGCATCATGAACCGCACCGGCTCCGCCTCCAGGCGGTCGCGGAGACGCCCTTGCGCGTCCAGCACCGCGCGGGGGCAGGCCCCGAACGAGCCGTGGTTCAGGAAGGTGACGTCGGGGTCGAGCGACCAGAGTCGGCGCCAGCCGTCGGAGGAGGGTCCGGGGAGGGTCACGACTCGCCATCCTCGGCCACCCGACGCGCCTCGTCAACGGCCACCCGCCGCCCGGCGGAAGCCCGATCGAGCCTGGCGGAACCTCCGGTCTCGGCTCCGCGTTCCCCGGGGGGAGGGTGCACGGGATGCACGGCGCGGCCTGGGCACGGCTCGGCGGCCGGTCTCGCCTTGCGATTGACGCGAGCGTGACGGTAGAATGGCGCGCAATCGGCGGGGTGAGGGGTGGAGTGTGCCTCCCAAGCGTCGGCTCCCAGCCAGCCGGAGTTCCTCTACGGGAGCTGAGTGACCGCCGGGCCGGGCCCGGCGCGCGAGGCCCGATGGACCTG
>JBGQGN010000297.1:0-5051 GCA_041497395.1 Methylomirabilia bacterium | reverse complement strand
GGACGCGGCGTTCCACACGGCGCTCGTGCACTCGACCCATAACCGGGCCATCACGCGGATCGTCACCACGCTGATGGACCTTCTGGCCCAGAGCCGCGAGGAGTCCCTGTCGCAGCCAGGCCGGCCCGTGCGCTCCCACGGCGATCACCGGCACATCCTGGCGGCCGTAGTCGCCCAGGACGCCCGGAGGGCCGAGAAGGCCATGCTGGCCCATCTGGTGGGAGTCGAACGCCTCGTCCTGGGGCGCGACGACGACCGCCCGGAGCGCGCCTCGCGCAAACCGTCCGGCTGAGCGTCGGGACACCGGGCACTCGGCAGGCCCGTTTCGATTGACCCGATCAGGGTTTAGGTGCTACTCTGTTTCGATATTGCACCTGATCGGTGATGGTGGCGGTGACGGGATGGGGATGGCGAGCGCGGCCCGGTCGTTCACGGGCGACCTAGCGGGGGCGGCATGACGGGACTCCAGGGCGTGTATCCGCCCGTGCTGACTCCCTTCCGGGGCAGGGAAGTGGCCCACGGTCGGCTGGCGTCCAACCTCCCGCGGCTCAACGCGCACCCCGGCTACATCGTCCTCGGGTCGACGAGGGAGTTCCCGCTCCTCACCGAGGGCGAGATCCTGGCGACGGCGGGGCTGCTCTGACGGCCAGGCACGCACGCAGCTGATCCACGGGAAATCAGGGGAGCAGGAGACCGGCGATGAAGATGTCAGGGGCGCGCATCGTGCTGGAGTCGCTCAAGCGTGAGGGCGTGGACGTGGTCTTCGGGTTGCCCGGCGGCGCCGTCCTGCCCCTCTACGACGCGCTCTACGACTTCCCGGGGCCCCTGCGCCACGTCCTGGTCCGCCAGGAGGCGGCGGCCGGCCACGCGGCTGAGGGGTACGCGCGGGTGACCGGGAAGGTCGGGGTGTGCCTGGTCACCTCGGGCCCGGCTGCCACGAACCTCGTCACGGCGCTTCAGGACGCGTACATGGACTCGATGCCGATCGTCGCGCTCACGGGCCAGGTGCCGACGCACCTCATCGGCAACGACGCGTTCCAGGAAGCGGACAACGTCGGAATCACCCGGCCCTGCACGAAGCACAACTATCTCGTGAAGGACATCAAGGACATCGCGCCGGTGATCCGCGAGGCCTTCCACATCGCGGCGACCGGGCGTCCGGGTCCGGTGCACATCGACCTGCCGAAGGACGTCCTCATGAAGCAGGCCGATTTCGAGTACCCCGAGAGCGTCCACCTCCGGTCGTACAACCCGACGTACGAGGGGCATCCCGGCCAGGTGAAGAAGGCGGCAAAAACCCTGATGCGCGCCCGCCGCGCCGTGCTGTACGTGGGCGGCGGGGTCGTCGGGGCGGATGCATCGAAGGAGCTCCTGGCGCTTGCCGAGCTGACGCGTATTCCGGTGACGACGACCCTCATGGGCCTGGGCGCTTTCCCCTCGGACCATGCCCTGTCGCTGGGCATGCTCGGCATGCACGGGGGCTACGCCCCCAACATGGCGGTCTACAACTCCGACTGCCTGATCGCGGTGGGCGCCCGGTTCGACGATCGCGTCACGGGTAAGGTGGACCAGTTCGCGCCGCAGGCGGAGATCATCCACATCGACGTCGATCCGTCCTCGATCTCGAAGAACATCAAGGTGCACGTCCCCATCGTGGGCGATGCGCGGCGCGTCCTGGCGCAGCTGATCGAGGCCGTCCGCCAGGAGGCCGCCGGCCAGGCGGCCTCGCTGGTCCGGGAGGCGCGGGAGCAGTGGCTCCGCCAGCTCGCCCAGTGGCAGCAGAAGCACCCGTTCCGGTACGACTGGGACGACGAGCTGATCAAGCCCCAGTACGTCGTGGAGGAGATCTCGAACCTCACGAAGGGTGAGGCGATCATCGTGACCGGCGTGGGGCAGCACCAGATGTGGGCCGCCCAGCACTACCGCTTCCGCCACCCGCGGCACTGGCTGACCTCGGGCGGGCTCGGCACCATGGGCTACGGTTTGCCGGCGGCCATCGGCGCCCAGGTTGGCCGGCCGGACCGCCTGGTCGTGCTCGTCGACGGCGACGGGAGCTTCGTGATGAGCTCCCAAGAGCTGGCGACGATCGTGGAGAACCAGCTGCCGGTCAAGATGGTGGTGATCAACAACGGCGGGCACGGGATGGTCCGTCAGTGGCAGGACATCATCTACGGCGGGCGCTTCCACTCCATCGACCTGTCGGCGAGCCCCGACTTCGTGAAGCTGGCCGAGGCGTACGGGGCGGTGGGCATCCGGGCGTCGAAGCCGAACGAGGTGGTGCCGGCGATCGAGAAGGCGTTCGCGATTCCCGGGCCGGTCCTGGTGGACGTGATGGTCGACAAGAACGAGTTCTGCTTCCCGATGGTGCCGGCGGGCGGGGCGAACAAGGACATGCTGCTCGAGCGCCCGAACAAGGACGTGAAGGCCAAGGCCGCCAAGTCCCAGACGGGCTTCTAGGAGGCGCCGGTGCAGAACGGTCACGGCGTCCGGAAGCACACCATCGCGGTCCTCGTCGAGAACAAGTTCGGCGTCCTCTCGCGGGTGGCCGGGCTCTTCAGCGCGCGGGGGTACAACATCGAGTCACTCTCGGTCGGCGAGACGCTCGACACCACGGTCTCCCGCATGACGCTGGTCGTGCGGGGCGACGAGTTCGTCCTCGAGCAGGTGGTCAAGCAGCTCCACAAGCTGATCGACGTCATCAAGGTGACCGACCTGACGCAGGAGAACCACGTCGAGCGCGAGCTGGTGCTGGTGCGCGTGAACGCCGAGCCCCAGCACCGAGCGGAGATCCTCCGCGTGGCCGACATCTTTCGCGCGAAGGTCGTGGATGTGACACCCAGCACGTTCACCCTCGAAGCTACGGGGGAGGAGTCAAAGCTGAACGCAATCGTGGAGCTTCTGAGGCCCATGGGCATCCAGGAGCTGGTTCGGACGGGAAAGGTGGCCATCGCGCGGGGCTCCAAGACGGCGCGTCGCCGGCCGGAGGAGCCGCTCGGCAAGTCCGCCGACGCCCAGCGGCGCCGCCGCGACACCGAGAGCAACCAGGACCCGCGGGTGACCGGGTTCGCCGACTAGCCGGACGGGGTACGTCCGAGGAGACCATACGGATGCCAGCGAAGATCTACTACGACCAGGACGCGGACCTCTCGCTCCTCCGCGGCAAGAAGATCGCCATCGTCGGCTACGGGAGCCAGGGCCACGCGCACGCGCTGAACCTGAAGGACTCGGGGCTGGACGTCGTCGTCGGGCTCTACAAGGGCTCGAAGAGCTGGCCGAAGGCCGAGAAGGACGGGCTGCGGGTGGCCACCGTGGCGGAAGCCGCCCAGATGGCGGACATCGTCATGGTCCTCCTGCCGGACCAGGTGCACCGGCAGACGTTCGAGGAATCGATCCGCGGGGCGCTCACGAAGGGCAAGACCCTCATGATGGCCCACGGGTTCTCGATTCACTTCAACCAGGTCGTCCCGCCCGCCGACGTGGACGTCTCGATGATCGCCCCGAAGGCCCCCGGCCACATCATGCGCGACCTCTTCGTGCAGGGTCCGGGCGTGCCGGGCCTGCTCGCCGTCCAGCAGGATGTCTCGGGCAAGGCGCGGGACGTTGCGCTCGCCTACGGCAAGGGCGTGGGCTGCACGCGGGCGGGGGTCATCGAGACGACGTTCAAGGAAGAGACGGAGACGGACCTCTTCGGCGAGCAGACGGTCCTCTGCGGGGGCGTGTCGGCCCTGATCAAGGCCGCCTTCGAGACCCTGGTCAAGGCGGGTTACCAGCCGGAGGTCGCCTACTTCGAGTGCATGCACGAGCTGAAGCTGATCGTCGACCTGTTCTATCAGGGCGGGCTGGCGTACATGCGCTACTCGGTGTCCGACACCGCGGAGTTCGGCGACTACAGCCGGGGCCCGCGCGTCGTCGACGACCACGTCCGGGCCGAGATGCAGAAGATCCTGCGCGAGATCCAGAGCGGGCAGTTCGCCCGCGAGTGGGTGCTGGAGAACCTGGCCAACCGCGCGAGCTTTCTGGCCACGCGGCGGGCCGAGGCGGACCACCCGATCGAGGAGGTCGGCAAGCGTCTCCGCTCCATGATGTCCTGGATCAAGCCGCCTCGGATGGGATAGCGGCCGCCGCGGGTGTCGGACCGGATGCTGCCGATCGCCGCGGAGGGCTGGGGGTTCATCCTCGTCCCGCTCGCGCTTGCGGCCCTCTTGGCCTGGACCGGATGGACGAAGGCGGCGCTCCTGTTCGGTGTGATCGCCGCCTTCATGACCTTCTTCTTCCGTGACCCCGACCGCGCCGCACCGACGATCCCGGGAGCGATCCTGGCCCCGGCGGACGGCCGGGTGGTGGACGTGCGCACGGCCGTGGACGACCCGTTCGTGGGCGCCGCGCAGGCGGTGTCCATCTTCCTGTCGCCGCTCGACGTCCACGTGAACCGTTCGCCCCTGGCCGGGCTGGTGGTCGGCGTGGAGCATCGCCCCGGGGCGAAGCTGGCGGCGTACCGTCCCGAGGCCTCGGAGCAGAACGAGCGCACGACCATCGCGATCCAGGGTGAGGCCGTGCGCGTCGTCGTCCGGCAGATCGCCGGAGTGCTCGCGCGCCGGATCGTGTGCCGGGTGCGGCCCGGCGACAAGCTCGCCCCGGGGGAGCGCTTCGGGCTGATCAAGTTCGGTTCGCGCACGGATCTGATCGTGCCGGCGTCGGTGCGGCTTCGGGTCAAGGCGGGCGATCGCGTTCGCGGGGGCGAGACCGTGATGGGGGTGCTCCCGTGAAGCGCCGGCCGTCGGCCCCTCGACGGCGGCGCTGGTCCGCGCTTCGCGAGCGGCGGCGGCAGACGATCTTCCTCCTACCCGGGCTTCTCACGACGGGGAATCTCCTCTGCGGGTTCTACGCGATCGTGCTGACCTTCGACGGACGGCACCAGTGGGCGGCGCTGGCGCTCTTCATCGGCATGGTGCTCGACATGCTCGACGGGAAGGTGGCGCGGCTGACGCGGACCACCACCCAGTTCGGCGTGGAGTTCGACTCGCTCGCCGACGTCGTGTCGTTCGGGGTCG
>JBGQGN010000296.1:0-5086 GCA_041497395.1 Methylomirabilia bacterium | reverse complement strand
TGAAGATCGAGATGCACTTCCTGCCCGACGTGTACGTGACGTGCGAGGTGTGCAAGGCCAAGCGCTACAACCGGGAGACGCTCGAGATCCGCTATAAGGGCCGGAACATCGCGGAGGTCCTGGAGATGACCGTGCGGGAGGCGCTCGCTTTCTTCGAGCCCGTTCCCGCCGTGCGCCAGAAGCTCCAGACCCTCCACGACGTCGGGCTCGAGTACATCCGGCTCGGGCAGGCCGCGACGACCCTCTCCGGCGGCGAGGCGCAGCGGGTGAAGCTGTCCACCGAGCTCTCCCGGCGAGCGACGGGCCGCACGCTCTACATCCTCGACGAGCCGACCACCGGCCTCCACTTCGCCGACATCCAGCGGCTGCTCGACGTCCTGAACCAGCTGGTGGCCCAGGGGAACACCGTCGTGGTCATCGAGCACAACCTCGACGTCGTGAAGACCGCCGACCACATCGTCGATCTCGGCCCCGAGGGGGGCGAGGCTGGCGGCCGCGTGGTCGCTGCCGGCACCCCGGAGCAGCTCGCGGCCGAGGCCGGCACGTCGTACACCGGCCGCTTCCTGGCCCATGCCCTCCGCGCGTGAGGTGCGCATGACACGGCGCTTCGGTCTCGCGGTATCGGCGAACGCGGCTTTCCTGGCGGCGCTCCTGCTGGCCGGCGCCGGCGGGCGGCCGGGTGCGGCCGCCGAGGTGGTGGACGAGGACGACGAAGAGGTCCAGCTGCGAGAGGTCTACATCCCGCACCCCGAGTTCCAGACCTACTTCGATCGCGATCAGCTGGCGGTCGAGCAGGTGACGCTCGTGCGAGTGCGGCGCCCGGACCAGTCGGAGGCGCTGGTCGCCAAGGAAGAGTCCGGCTGGGAGCACGTCGCCCTCGAGGGGTGGCGGCTCACCTTCTACAACCAGGCGAAGCAGCCGCTCCGGCGGGGACCGGGCCGGCACGTCATCGTGCAGGAGTGGTCGGGGGGCGCGCACTGCTGCTTCGACTATCACGTGCTCCACGTTCAGGGGACTCTAATCCGGCGCGAGGGGACGATCCGCGCGGGGGACTGCAGCCTCCGCGTGGCGGACCTGGACCAGGACGGGACGCTCGAGCTCATCGCCTGCGACGCGCGGTTCGCGTACGCGTTCGACCTGCCCTTTGCCGAGTCTCCGCTCGTGCCCGTGGTCTACACGTTCCGCGACCGGGCGTACGTGGCGGACAACCGGCGCTTCCCCCAGGTCTACCAGTTTCGCCTCACCCAGGAGCGGCGGCGGCTCGCGGAGGCGGAGCGCACGAGCGACGCGCGCGGCGCCCGGCGGGCCATCCTGAGCCTCCTCCTGCACACGCTCTACGCGGGCCGTGTGACCGAGGCCTGGTGCGGGTTCGATCGCGCCTACCGGTGGGCCGACCGGGCGGACGTCCGGCAGGAGGTGATGAGGCGGCTCCGGCTCGCCCCCGATCCCGAGGACGGCCGGCTCCCGCCGATCGATCTGGGCTACGCGCTCGCGCCGCCCGGCCGGTGCCGCTAGCGACGGCAGGCGAGAATGGACTGATCTCTTCATGCAGTCCACCAAGCCCACCGTTTCGATCTGCATCCCGACCTACCGACGCCTCCACTATTTGAAGGAGGCCGTCGCATCGGCGCGGACGCAGACCTTCAGCGACATCGAGGTTCTGCTCGGGGACGACGGCGATTCCCCGGAGCTCCGGGCATGGTGCTTGGACCAGGGCGTCGAAGATCCGCGGGTGCGATATCAGAGCAATCAAGTGCGGCTAGGGTTGGGAGGGAACTGGAACGCGGTTTCCCAGGGCGCTCGCGGCGACTACCTCGTGATAATCGGTGACGATGATCGGCTCCTGCCGACGTTCATCGCGAGGATGCTTGCCGCGACGAGGCCGGACACCGTTGTCGCCTTCTCCAATCACTTTGTCATCGATGCGGGCGGGCGGCGGCTCCCGGCCGAAACCGAGCGATTCACCCGAGAATACGGTCGGGCGGCGTTGAGTGCCGGTCGCATCCCGAATCCCGGGCAATGTGCATGGCGGAACGGCGTTCCTATGTGCGCCTCGCTCCTGCGTACCCGTGACGTGCAGCGTCTGGGTTTCAAGACGGACATCAATACGCCTGATCTTGAGCTGTTTGTACGGCTCGCGTACGAGGGTGCCGAGTTCGTCTTCGTTCCAGATTTCCTGGTCGAGTACCGGATGCATCCAGATTCGGCCACAGCCCAAGGCCTGACGCTCGACCGCTTGGTCGAGTATCTCGAGGAAGTGCCTGCATCGGAAGACGCGCTGCAGGCCAAGAACGCCTGCTTGCGCTCGATGCTGCCTGGCGCGGTGCACCGCCTGATCCAAGCTGGCGACAAGGCTCGGGCGCTCAGGATGATCCGGAGCCCGTACTACCCGGGAGCCTGGACGAGTCCGACCATCGTGTTCCAACGGGTGGCGGTGCGGTTGCCGTCCGCCTTGGCCCGGCCCGTGTCTCGAGTGGCCCGTCTGGTTGCCAGGAGGCTCCGGGCAGGTCCGACGGGCAGCTAGTGACCCCCTGGGCGGCTCCGCGGGGGCCGTGCTAGGATTCGGCTTCGACGCCTCGGACGAACCGGTTCGGCTGGCTCTAGCCCTGACGACTCCCGGGAGGCACGATGACGATCGATATCGCGCGTATCCGTAACGTCGGCTTCGTCGGCCATGGCGGCGTCGGCAAGACGTCGCTGGTCGAGGCGATCCTGTTCCGGAACGGCATGACGTCTCGCCTCGGCCGCGTGGACGACGGCACCGCCACGACCGACTTCGATCCCGAGGAGGTCAAGCGCAAGATCTCCATCAACATCGGCGTGGCGCACTGCGACTACCGCGACCACCGGTTCAACTTCGTGGACATGCCGGGGTTCGGTGACTTCATCGCCGAGGCGCGGGCAGGGCTCCGCGTCGTTGAGGGCGCGGTGCTGGTCGTGGACGCGGTGGCGGGCGTCGAGGTCCAGACGGAGAAGGTCTCGAAGTTCGCGCAGGAGTACGGGCTGCCGCGGCTGGTCTTCGTCAACCGGATGGATCGCGAGCGGGCCGACTTCATCCGCACGCTCGAGTCGATCCAGCGCCGGCTCAAGGGCCGGTTCATCCCGCTCCACGTGCCGATCGGCCAGGAGACCGGGTTTCGTGGACTCGTGGACGTGCTCCGGATGAAGGGCTACGTCCTGGGCGACGCCCCCGGGAAGATCGAGGAGACCGACATCCCGGCCGAGCTCGCGGAGACGGTGCGGAGTGCCCGCGAGAAGCTCGTCGAGGCCGTGGCCGAGACCGACGACGACCTCCTGGCCCGGTACCTCGAGGAGGGGACGCTGGATGAGGCCGTTGTCATCAAGGCGCTCCGGGCGGCCATCGCGGATGGCAAGCTGGTGCCCGTCATCCTCGGGTCCGCGACGAAGGCGATCGGCGTGCGCTCCCTGCTGGACATCGTGATCGACTCCTTCCCGTCCCCGGCCGACCGGCCGCCGGTGGAGGGAACCGACCCCCGCACCAAGGAGCCGGTGACGCGGGCCGCCAGCCTGAAGGAGCCCTTCTCCGCCCTGGTGTTCAAGACCCTCACGGATCCCCACGTCGGCAAGCTCACGCTCTTCCGCGTTTTCTCGGGCGTCGTCACGGGCAACTCCCAGGTCTACAACCCGGCGCGCGAGACGCGGGAGCGGGTCGGTCAGGTGGCGCTGCTCCAGGGCCGGGAGCACAAGGCCGTCGAGGCGCTCGGCGCCGGCGAGATCGGCGTGGTGCTGAAGCTCCGGGAAACACTCACTGGGGACACGCTGTGCGCCGAGAACGCGCCCGTGAGCCTCCCTAGCATCCAGTTCGGGGAGCCGGCGATCTCCTTCGCCCTTCAGCCGAAGGCGAAGGGAGACGAGGACAAGATCTCGAACGCGCTCGCCCGGCTCGCCGAGGAGGACCCCACCCTCCGGTACCACTACGACCCCGAGACCAAGCAGCTCCTGATCTCGGGCGTCGGCCAGCTCCACATCGAGGTCACCCTCGAGCGGATGAAGCGCAAGTTCAACGCCGAGGTCGTCCTCCTGCCGCCGCGGATCCCCTACAAGGAGACCGTCAAGGGCCGGGCCCAGGTCCAGGGCCGGCACAAGAAGCAGACGGGCGGCCGGGGCCAGTTTGGCGACTGCTGGGTCGAGATCGAGCCGCTCGCGCGGGGCTCAGGGCTCGAATTCGTCGACAAGATCTTCGGCGGCTCGATCCCCCGGAACTTCATACCGTCGGTGGAGAAGGGCGTGCGCGCCCGGCTCGAGCGCGGCGTCATGGCCGGCTACCAGGTCGTGGACGTGCGCGTGACGCTCTACGACGGCTCGTACCACAGCGTCGACTCGTCCGACATCGCGTTCCAGCTCGCGGGGCAGATCGCGGCCGAGAAGGCCGTACTCGAGGCGCGGCCGTGCCTCCTCGAGCCGGTCATGGACGTCGAGGTGACGGCACCCTCCGCCATCGCGGGCGACGTGATCGGCGATCTCAACAGCCGCCGCGGCAAGATCGCGGGGATGGAGCCGGGCGACGAGAGCAGCGTGGTCCGCGCCCAGGTCCCCATGGCGGAGATGCTGAACTACGAGCCGCACCTCCGCTCGATGTCGGGCGGCCGGGGCAGCTACTCGATGGAGTTCTCCCACTACGAGGAGCTACCCGGGATGCTGACCGAGAAGGTCGTGGCCGAGGCGAAGAAGGAGAAGGAGGCGCGCGCGGCCGAGAAGCACTGAGAGGCCGTGAGCCAATCACCTCGCCGCCGCGCGACGTATCCATGCGGTGGGGGGGTGTGGGGCCACGGGCCGAAGGCCGTCGGACGGAGCGCCGCCGCTCCCCCCCACGTGGATTGAGCCGCCGGGCCTCGGTCCCGCTTCCGGGCCCGCCTACTCCCGCGGCTCCCGAGCGTCAGGCGCGGGCCTGCGCCGGACCGATGATCCCCTCGACCTTGGCCAGCAGGTCGCCGACGGAGACGGGCTTGGCGAGCTGGCCCACGATGTTGAGTCCCGAGTCGCCGGCGAGATCCGGCCCTTCCTCCAGGTGCGCGGACACGATCACCACCGGAATCGTGTGCCACCGGGGGTTGGCGCGGACGTT
>JBGQGN010000295.1:0-5104 GCA_041497395.1 Methylomirabilia bacterium | reverse complement strand
AGCTCGCGCTTGTACTCCGTGCGCGAGAGGACCAGCTCCGGCGGGATGACGCGGTCCTTGAGGCAGCGCTGCTCCTGGTACACGTCCAGCAGGAAGAGATTGAGCGTCGTGATGCGCTGGACGAGGCCGTCCTGTATCGTCTTCCATTCCGCGGGCGGGATGATGCGCGGCACGAAGTCGAAGGGGAAGATCCGCTCGAGGCCCTCCTTCTCGCCGTAGACGGTGAACGTGATGCCCTGGTTCAGGAGCGCCAGCTTCTGCAGGCGCTCCCGGCGCTCGACGTCTTCCTTGGTGAACGACTCCAGAATCGAGATCAGCGGCGCGTAGTGGGGGCGAGGCCGGCCCTCGCTGTCGAAGATCTCGTCGTAGCCGCTGGTGGCGCGAGCCCAATTCATGGGTCACAGCCTCTCCCGATGCCCGCCGGGTGTCAAGACGGCCGCGTGATAGACTGCGTTTTGACCATGAATCCGAAACCACCGCCGCCTCAACTGACGCCCGACCGCATCCGCTTCTGCCCCCTCTGCGGCGCCCGTCTCGAGCGGCGGCCCGTCCCGCCGGAGAACAAGCTCGAGATGGTCTGCACGGGCTGTGACTTCGTCTACTACCTCGGCCAGAAGGTGGTGGCCGGCACCATTCCGGCGGAGGACGGCCGCATCGTGTTGACCCGCCGCGCGATCAACCCCGCTCTCGGCAAATGGGTATTTCCGAGCGGCTACGTGGACTGGGGCGAGCCGGTGGAGCGCGCGGCGGTGCGCGAGACCTACGAGGAGACCGGGCTCACGGTGGATCTCGGCCGGCTCGTCGGCGTCTACTCGTACCCGGCGGCGCCGGTGGTGATCGTGGTCTACGAGGCCCGCGTCGCCGCCGGCACCCTCACCGTCTGCCACGAGAACGATCGCGTGGAATGGGTGGGGCACGACGCCATTCCCTGGGACGAGCTGGCCTTCCCGTCGACGTCGGCCGCGCTCCGCGACTTCCTCAAGCGTTCCTGAGGGGCGGGACCATGACCGGTGAGACACGCAAGGCCGCCGCCATCTCCGCTGAGGCGGCGCTGGACGAGCAGACCCAGGCCGCTCGCGCCTCGCCGGTGAACAAGGCGCTGCGCAGCGATGACGCCAAGGCCAACGACGGATCCAAGCGCGCCGACGATTGCCCCTGCACAGCTTGCGAACGCTGCGGCAGGACCTGGCCACCGTGGCCTAGAACCCTCGGTCGACACCCAAAGCCGGCCAGTCGTCGACACCTGAAAACCGGCCAGTGAGGTGGCGGCACCCCGAGAAGTTCTGGCACTTGGCCGGGTGGGCTGGACGCTCCGGCACATCGAGCCGGCGACGGGCGCGCGGCGCGAGACCGCCAGCGCCTACCTCAAGGCCGCCGGGATCCCCGTTCGGGATCTTCTTCGCGAAGGAGAGCAAGGGAAGTTCTCTCATCAACGCGGAGAAGGCCCGCTTCGGTGGCTTGATGTGTGAGCAGTTCGACGTGTCGTTCTATCGGTCCGACGTCACATCCCGGAGGCAGCGAAGTCGTCCGCGCGATGGATTTGGCCAATGGTGGTGCTCATGCTGCCCAGGCCGATCCCGACGCTCCCGGCGGAAAAGGTCGAATCCACGACGGAGAGCATCTGAACGCCGTCGACCCTGAGTGTGAGGGTCGCCCCGTTCGCTTGGCCTTCCAGACGGAAGAACGTGTTCGACACAGGATTGGGCACCGACTTCGTTGCCAACACGGTCTCGTGTCCGTTGACGACCTTGGAGATCTGAAGGACGCTGGTTCCTCCGCTCCGTCGCGAGACGAGGTAGTAGTTCTGTGGGTCCTGGTAGCGGAGGGCGACACCGAAGCGGGGCAAGCTGTTGCCGTTGACGGTGGCGAAGCTCGCGGCGACGGTCTGCGCAGCGCTGCTGAACGTCGGCACGATGGCTATCTGGAAGAGGTTCTTGGTTGGAGCGCTCCTGAGCTCCGTCCCCGAGATCGAGAGGCCTTCGCTCACTTCCAGCCAGTCGGTTCCTACGTCCGGGGAATCCGGCCGGTCGAACGCGTCGCTGAAGGTTCCGCCACCGCTGGGGACGTAGTTTGCGATGTAGGTGGTATCGACGGTGGGGGTCTGGATGTCCTGCGTTGCGGTGCCTCCGTGGGCCCACGAGCTGAACACGTAGGTCTGGTTGTTCAGTGTTTGGGGGGAGACGACTCCGATCGTTTGCTGCAGTCCGACGACGCTCTCGATCGACGCGGGCGTGGCCAAAGGCGGTCCATCGAGCCTCACCTGTAGCCCCGGCGGGCTCGTCTCGAAGGCGAGGTCCACGGTATTCGGCAGAACGTCGAGAAACGACGAGTTCGTCAGCCCCGAAGAGTTCCTGACCGTGAGGTGGATGCGGTACCACACATTCGCCGATGTCTCGCCCAGGGTGGGGATGATGAACGACCCAGACTCTCCCGACGTGTCGGAAACGAACGGATGGAAATGGGTGTCATGGTGAAAATCAACGCGCCAGGTGAACGCGCTGGGCGGGAGCGTCCCGTCTTCCGGGTCGGTCCCGGTGCCCACGTAGTCGATGGTGTCACCCGCGCTGTACGTGCTGCCTGCCGCGGGCTCCGTGATGGTCCCGGTGGGGACGCCATTCGAGATCACGGTCAACGTTGCGCTGTTGCTGGTCGCCGTGTCTATCAGGTTCCCCACGACCGCCTGGAACGATGCGCCGCTGTCCGACAGGGCGGCCGACGGCAGCGTATACGTAGTAGCCGTTGCCCCCGCGATGTCCGCGTGGTCGCGCTGCCATTGGAAGGTGAGCGGTTGCGTTCCCTCCGCGCTCACGCTGAATGACGCCGGCTGGCCCACCGCAACCGTGACACTCGAGGGATGGCTCGTGATCACGGGAGCCGTGTTGCTCGCGGCGAAGGTGATGCGCCTGACCGAGCCGGCAAATCGGTCGAGGTAGTAGAGAGCGCCGTCGTTGCCGACCTGGAGATCGACGGGCTGCACGACACCCGTCGCGAAGTCCGAAGCGGCGCCCGTCGCCGGATCCAGGACGCGCATCCACCCCTTGCAATAGTCGGCGAAGAAGTATTTCCCGACGTAGAACGATGGGAACAGCACGGTGGTCGGATTGTAAAAGGCGCCGCCTACGATGGCGCAGCCGGTGACCGTGCCCGCCGGCGCTTGGTGGGGATACGCGAAGAGCGGCGAACGGAACCGTGGGTCGTTCGTGGGGCCCTCGGTCAGATTCCAGCCGTAGTTGCCGCTGGCGACGCCCTCGTTGATTTCTTCGAATGAGCCGTTTCCGACGTCGTTGATGAGGATCTTGCCCGTGCCCGGCTGCACGCCGAACCTGTAGGGATTGCGAAGGCCGAGCGCCCAGATCGCGCGATTCTGACCGGTTGCCGTGGTGAAGAACGGGTTGTCGCTGGGGATGGTCCCATCGCCGCTGATCCGGAGGAGCTTGCCTTTGATGGTGGTCATCAATTGGCTGTTCCTGCCGGTGGTGTGATCGCCGACGCCGATGTACAGCTTGCCGTCGGCGCCGAAATGAATGGCTCCACCGTTGTGAGACCCGGACGATGGGCCGGGCACATCTAGGAGGATCTTCTCGCTGCCGGGTACCGCGACGTCCCCGTTGGCCGTGAAGCGACTCACGCGGTTGTGCGACGCGATAGTCCCTGAGGGGGGAACCGTGTAGTAGACATAGAGAAAGTTGTTGGTGGTGAAGCTCGGATCGAGCGCAATGCCGACGAGCCCCTCTTCGTTCGCAGCTCCTCCTGCACCCCTCACGGTCAACTTGATGAATGGCGTGGGTAGCAGCGCACCGTTCTTGATCACCTTGAGTGCGCCGCTTTGCTCGGTGGCGAAGATGCGCCCATCGTTTGCAACGGCCAGCCCTGTCGGCCACGTCAGGCCGGACGCGACGAGCGCGTCCGTGAATCCCGAGGGTACGGTCGCGGCGGACCCCTCAGACGAGCTCAGGACAGATGCGGCCAGCAGGGAGGTGCTCACGACGATCGTGAGCGAGCCGGCGCGCGTCGATGCGGACAGGAAGGCGGCCATCCGTCGCCCTAGCGAGGTCTTCATACCCACTCCTCTGATTTGGTACCCGGCCACGAGGGAACGGAACACTGGCCATTGCTCGCGCGCGCGGCGCTGCGCGGAGGTCCCGTCCGGCATGACACCGCACACGTGCGCGATCGCCGCGACCAGCAGACCCCGCCCCCTCACTGAGGGGCGATCTGATCAAGGATGGGGAATTCAACCTCACGACCCACAGTATCCGTGACCGCTCACCCCAGTCAAAGCGAATTCTTGCCGTTGCCCCTCGAGTTCTTCATCACCGCTCGGTAGGGGGGGGGTGGATGTGCCGGATCACATGCGCAGCTTGAGGTGCGCGGGCTCGTCGAGCGTCCATCGCGCTTCTCGCTCGCGGATCGGCGCCGATTGCCCTCCCGCACCCAGATCACGCGCCACGACTGCGTGGAGGGTTGGAGCGCCATCGCGAAATGGACGGGCTTGCCCCTCGGCGCGATCCTCGACCGGGTGGGCGTGCTGCCTCGCGTGCGCTACGTGGTGTTTCACTGCGCGGATACGCTGGACGAGGCCGATGATGCGACGTACTACGAGGGCGTCGACCTCGGGGACGCCGTCCATCCCCAGTACGATCCTCGCCTACGAGATGAACGACCGCCCCTTGCCCGTGGCCCATGGCGCCCCCCTTCGCCTTCGCGTCGGGCGACAGCTCGGCTACAAGATGGCCAAGTACGTGATGGCCGTCGAGCTGGTGGAGGGCTTCGCGCGGATCGAAGGCGGGCGCGGCGGCTACTGGGAAGACCGCGGGTACGAGTGGTATGCGGGCATCTGGCGCTGGCGCCGCGGGCGCGCCGGACGCGCGTCCGTGCCTCAGCCCCGCGAGGCGAGCGCGACTGTCGCGCGGCCGGTGATGACCTTCTCGCCCTTCTGATTCTCGGCCCGCAGCTCCAGGTCCACCAGGTTCTCCGCCTGGCCGTCCTTGGCCGGGCGCTTGGCGGCCACGGTGCCGCGGCAGGTGATGACGTCGCCGAGCCGCACGAGGCCGGCGAACCGCACGCCGACCTTCCGGACGGTGCCGACGCCGACCCAGTCGGT
>JBGQGN010000294.1:0-5121 GCA_041497395.1 Methylomirabilia bacterium | reverse complement strand
GGCCTGCCTGGGCTTCATCGCGGGACTCGCGTGCTGGACGAACGTGAAGACCGTGGTGGTGCTGGGACCCATCCTCCTGTGTCTAGTGGTCCAATGATCTGCGCCTGCCGCTGCGCCGTGGCGGATGGCTCCTCGGCGCGGGGTTCCGCCTTGGTGGCGGCGGAGGACGCCGGAGAGCTGCGCGCGCGACTCGAGGCGGCGGGCGTGCCCGCCACGTCGGAGCCGATCGGGCCCGCCGTGCTGTTCCAGCCGACGGGCCCGGTCATCACGTCGGGTCGCTGCCGGCCGCTGGACTGGCGCGTGGTGTCCGAGGCGCCCGAGCCGGACGGCCGCAGCGCGCGGTACGTCGTCGAGGGACGTCTGCCGGAGCTCGCGCGCCTCGCCACGATCCGGCTCGAGCACGGGCGGGTCTCGACTCGTTACGCGGCGATCCTCGGGGTCGGGCTGTCCGACGACGGCCGCACCTGGCGGGCGGTGGAGGGCGTGCGACCAGTGCCGGAGTGGGCATGGGCCGGGCGGACGCTCTTCACGTTCTCGGGCGGCGTATCCGAGCTGGGGGTGGGCGGCCTACCCGGGCGGGCCGTGCGGGTGGAGGTGCGGCTCCCGTACCGGGGTGAGGGGGCGATCACGTCACTCTGCGCGCGAGGCGTGACGTAGCAAGCGGGGGGACTCTCCGGTCGTTCTACGGTATCGAGGACATGGTCGTGTCCCGCCAGTGGCCAACTGGTCGGTAGGTGCTCTATGCTGCCCCTCAGGGTCCAGGGACCGCGGCTCGTTTCTCCTCCAGGGAGGGCACCCATGCGAAGGATCGTGATTGGACTCGGCAGCCTCGCCATCCTGCTCGCCGTCGCCTCGGCCGATGCCCAGCCACCCGTCAAGATCGGGCTGATCATGCCGTACTCGGGCCAGTTCGCCGACACGGCGACCCAGATGGACAACGCCATCAAGCTCTACGTGAAGCAGAAGGGCGACACCGTCGCGGGCCGCAAGCTCGAGTTTATCCGCCGGGACACCGGCGGCGTCGCGCCTGACGTCGCCAAGCGCCTGGCGCAGGAGCTCATCGTGCGCGACCAGGTGGACATCCTCGCCGGCTTCGTCCTCACGCCCAACGCGCTCGCCGCCGGCGACGTGTCGGCGGAAGCGAAGAAGCTCATGGTGGTGATGAACGCCGCCACCTCGATCATCACGACGAAGTCGCCGTACCTCGTGCGGACCTCGGTCACCACCCCGCAGCTGAACGAGTCGTTCGGGGCGTGGGCGTTCCGGAGCGGCATCCGCAAGCTCTACTCGATGGTGTCCGACTTCGGCCCGGCTCACGACGCGGAGGGCGCGTTCCAGCGCGCGTTCAAGGAGGCCGGCGGGGAGATCGTCGGGTCGGTGCGGTTCCCGGTGGCGAATCCCGACTTCTCGGCCTTCATCCAGCGCGCCAAGGACCTGAGCCCGGAGGCGATCTACATCTGGGTGCCCGGCGGCGTGCAGCCGGCCGCGATCGGCAAGACGCTCGCTGAGCGGGGCATCGACCCCCGGAAGACGCGGATTCTGGGGCAGGGGGAGCTGACCGAGGAGGAGGCCCTCCGGAGCATGGGCGACGCCGGGCTCGGGATCATCACCGTCTATCACTACGACTACAACCACGATTCCGCCCTGAACCGGGAGTTCGTGAAGGCTTACCACGAGGCCAGCGGGCGGAACCCCAACATCTACAGCATCGGCGGCTACGACGGCATGCACCTCATCTACGAGGCGCTGAAGAAGACCGGGGGCAAGACCGACGGCGACGCGCTCGTCGCGGCGGCCAAGGGCATGCAGTGGGAGAGCCCGCGGGGGCCCGTCGCCATCGACCCCGAGACGCGCGACATCATCCAGACCGTCTACATCCGCCGGGTGGAGAAGGTCGGGGGGCAGCTCCGGAACGTGGAGTTCGACAAGGTCGAGAACGTCAAGGACCCGGTGAAGGCCCGCACGAAGCCATGACCGACCGCCGCTCCTGACGGCCGGCGCGAGACCGGCCGTGCTCGTGCCCGTGGTGGGCGTCCTGTTCGACGGATTCGCCTACGGGATGCTGCTCTTCCTCCTCTCGGTGGGGCTGTCGGTGACGCTGGGCATGATGAACTTCGTCAACCTGGCGCACTGCAGCTTCGCCATGCTCGGCGGCTACGTCATGATCACGCTGACGCAGACGCTCGGATGGCCGTTCCTGGGCGCGCTGCCGGCGGCGTTCGTCGCCGCCGCGGCGGCGAGCGTCCTTCTCGAGCGCGCGCTCTACCGCCGGCTGTACCGCGCGAGCGATCTCGACCAGTGCCTCCTGACGATCGGCATCGTGTTCATGTCAGTGGCGGCGGCGGCCTACGTCTACGGGACGACCCAGCAGCCGATCGACACGCCCGCCTACCTGCGCGGCGCGGTCACCTGGCTGGGCCTCCGGCTCGGCGTGTACCGGCTGTTCCTGGTCGCGACGGCGCTCGCGATCACCCTCGTCCTCGTCCTCGCCCTCGAGTACACGCGCTTCGGCGCGCAGGTCCGCGCGGCCGTCGACAACCAGCGCATGGCGCGCGGGCTCGGCATCGACGTCGACCGGCGATTCGCGATCACCTTCGCCCTGGGCAGCGGGCTCGCGGGCCTCGGCGGGGCGCTCGCCATCGAGATGGTCGGCCTCGATCCCGCCTTCGCCTTCACCTACCTCGTGTACGTCCTCATCGTGGTGTCGGTGGGAGGGCTCGGCTCCATCGGGGGATCGTTCGCCGCGGCGACCCTCCTGGGCGTGAGCGACGTCGCCGGCAAGTACTACGTCCCCGAGCTCGGCGCCTTCCTCATCTACCTCGTGATGGTCGGGCTCCTCATGTGGCGCCCGGCCGGCCTGTTCGGCCGGCGCTAGGGTGAGCGCCTCCGGGACGGCCGCGGATCCTCGTCACGAGCTCGCGAGCCGGGCCCGATGGCGGGGCCTGGAGGCCGCCTTCTGGCTCGCCGCGCTGTCCCCCTTCCTCCTCTTCCCGTCCCATCTCCAGCTGGCGAGCCAGATCGCCATCACCGCGCTCTTCGCGCTGTCGCTCGATCTCCTCCTGGGCTACGCGGGGATCGTCTCGCTCGGCCATGCCGCCTTCTTTGGCCTGGGCGCTTACGCCGCCGGGCTCCTGGCCAAGGGCGGCTGGGGCGAGCCGCTGTCGGGGCTCGCGGCCGCGGCGGCGGCGGCCGGCCTGGCCGGCTACGCCGCGAGCTTCATCGTCGTCCGCGTCCGGCACCTGGCGCTCATCATGGTCACGCTCGGCCTCGGCCTCCTGGTCCACGAGGCCGCGAACAAGGCGCACTGGCTGACGGGCGGCGCCGACGGCCTCCAGGGGGTGCGGATGTGGCCGCTCCTCGGCCGCTTCCGGTTCGACCTCTACGGCTACACCGCCTACGGCTACTCCCTCGTCGTCCTCGCCCTCGCCTTCCTCGTCGTGCGGCGGCTGGTCCACTCCCCGTTCGGGCTCTCGCTGCGCGGGATCCGCGAGAATCCGGTCCGGATGCCCGCCCTCGGCGCGCCGAGCCGCTCGCACATCCGGAAGGCATACGCCATCGCCGCGGTCCTCGCGGGGCTCGCCGGCGCCCTCCTCGCCCAGACGACCGAGACCGTGTCCCTCGCGACGCTGGACTTCCAGCGCTCGGCGGAGGTGCTCGTGATCCTGATCCTCGGCGGCGCCGGCCGCCTCTACGGGAGCCTGGTGGGCGCCGTCATTTTCCTGGTCGCGCGCGACCAGTTCTCCGGCCTCAATCCCCAGTACTGGTACTTCTGGATGGGCGCGCTCCTGGTCCTGGTCGTCATGGTGCTGCCCAATGGCGTGCTCGGGGGGCTCGCCCGGCTCAGGGGACCCCGGCCGAGCTCCGGCGGGCGGCCCGCGCCGCGGCCGCGAGGCCACGGCATCGTGGGACGTCTCGCGCGGCTCGCCCCGTCGCGGCGGGACAGGACCTCGTGAGCGCCCCGGCTCTGTCGACGCGCCGGCTCAGCAAGAGCTTCGGATCCCTCGTGGTGGCCAAGGACGTCGAGCTGTCCCTTCCCCCCGGAGCGCGCTACGCCCTGATCGGTCCCAACGGCGCCGGGAAAACGACGCTCATCAACCTGATCACCGGCATGCTCCCGCCCGACGGCGGACACGTCTTCCTCGGTGAGGAGGACGTAACCGGGCTCGAACCAGCCCAGCGCGTCAAGCGCGGGCTCGCGCGCACCTTCCAGATGAACACCCTGTTTCCCCGACTCAGCCCGCTCGAGGCCGCAACCCTCGCCGTATGCGAGCGGCGCGGGGTCGCCACCACGTGGTGGCGTGGGCTCGGCGCCTACCGGGGCGAGGTGGACGAGGCGTACGGCATTCTCTGCTCCCTGGCGCTCGACGCCGTGTGCCATCGGCCGACCTGCGAGCTGCCCTACGGGCAACAGCGGCTTCTCGAGATCGCGCTCGCGCTCGCCACGCGGCCACGCGTGCTCCTGCTGGACGAGCCGGCCGCCGGCGTCCCCCGGGACGAGAGCGCCGGGCTGTTCGCCGCAGTCGCCGGTCTGTCCCAGGACCTGACGGTGCTCTTCATCGAGCACGACATGAACGTGGTCTTCCGGTTCGCGAGCCGCGTCATCGTGATGGTCGGCGGCCAGATCCTCGTCGAGGGCACGCCGTCCCAGATCGCCGCCGACCGGCGCGTGCAGGAGATCTATCTCGGCGGAGGGCGCCATGGCTGAGCCTCTGCTCGCGCTGCGGAACGTGCGGGCCGGCTACGGCGAGGCGGTCGTGCTCGACGATGTCTCGTTCGACGTCCCCGAGAGAGGCCGTCTGGCGGTGCTTGGGCGCAACGGAGTCGGTAAGTCCACGCTTCTCCTCACCATCATGGGCCACACGGATGTCAGCCGCGGCACGATCGCGTGGCGCGGCGCCGAGATCACCGCCGCGGCGTCCCACCGCCGCGCCCTCGGGGGACTGGGCTGGGTGCCGCAGGAGCGCGAGGTCTTCTCCTCGCTGACGGTCGAGGAGAACCTGACGGTCGCCGCACGGCCGGGCCGATGGGACCTGGGGGCCGTGTACGGTCTCTTCCCCTCGCTCGCCGCGCGGCGCCACGGCATGGGCCGCCATCTCTCGGGCGGCGAGCAGCAGATGCTTG
>JBGQGN010000293.1:0-5134 GCA_041497395.1 Methylomirabilia bacterium | reverse complement strand
TGGGCGCGGAGGATGGCCTCCTCGGACCACTGGAGGGTCTTGGAGGCGATCGCCGCCGCCTCCCGGGTGTTCTCGAGCATGAAGCGCGCGCCCTGGAAGAGAGCCTTGAGCGTCCGCTGGATCGCGTCCTTGTTGCCCTTGATGTAGTCGTCGGTCGCGTAGTACGCCTGGCTGATCCACTTCGGCGTGACGGTGTCGAACCGGAGCAGGATCTTGGACTTGCCCTGGAGCTCCGTGACGGCGCCGCCGTCGCCCCAGACAAAGGCGGCGATCTCGCCGCGGGCGAGCGCCGCCAGCTGGGCATCGAGCCCGCCGAGGCCCACGACGGTGAGCTCCTTCTCCGGCACCCACCCCTGCTGCTGCGCCAGCATCATCGCGAACACCCACGTGGTCGCGCCCACGCGCGTCACGCCGATCGACTTGCCCTTGAGGTCCGCGATTTTGGTGATCGTCGGCGCGACGTTGAGCGTGAAGTGGTTGTGGTCCACGCCGGAGGCGATGAACCGGATGGGCACGCCGGTGGCCCGGAAGACGGGGACGTCGGTCGCGCCGCTGGTGCCGATCTGAAGCTGCCCGGCCATCACGGCCTTCACCAGGTCCGGGCCCCCGCGGAGGGGCTGGAACTCGACGGTGACGCCCTGGGCCCGGAAGAACCCCTTCTCGAGGGCCACGAGGATCGGGGTGACCATCGAGTAGTCGCCGAGGACCGCCGAGCCGATCTTGACGGTGGGCCCCTGGGCCGTCACCGGGCGCGCGCGCCCGGCGACGCCGCTGGCGGCGAGGAGACCCCCGGCCGTGACCTGGAAGAACTGGCGTCGCGAGGTCCTCATGGCGTGCTCTCCTCTCGCGGGTGCGGGGTGGGTCGCCGCCCCCGGGGGACGGTGCGGGACCTGTCGAATCCCGGGTGGCGGGTGGATCATACGAGGCCAGGCGCGGAGCTGTCAATTGGCGCCGCGCCAATGGTGGCGCGGGTTTGACACCCCCTACCCCCCATGCTAGCGTCGATTTCGGAATGGCTGAGACGCTGGTGGGGCGCCTGCGTCGCGCGGAGGCGACGGTGAGGCAAGGCTTCGTCGGCCCCGAGGCGGAGTGGCCCGAGCGGCGCCGGCGCGCGCGCCTCGACGTCCTCCGCGAGCACATCACCACCGCGTACGACCGCCTCAAGACCCGTCACGCGGACGGGGCGTCGGGCGCCGAGAGCGTCCGCTCCCACGCGGCGTTCATGGACGATCTCCTGCGCGGCCTCTACGAGACGGCCGCCGCCGAGGTGCGCGCCGCGGGCCACCCGCCCTCGCGCCTTGTCCTGGTCGCGCTCGGCGGGTACGGGCGCGGCGAGCTCCACCCCTCCTCCGACCTCGACCTCATGCTCATCCACGGGGGCGAGGTCACCCCCTACGTCCAGCGGATGGCGCAGGAGATCCTCTACACCCTCTGGGACCTCGGGCTCCGCGTGGGCCACGCCTGCCGGTCCCTCGACGACTGTCTCGCCCTCGCGCGGACGGACCTGCCGAGCCGCACGTCGATGCAGGCCGCCCGCGTGCTCGCCGGCGACCACCGCCTCTTCCGCGCGCTCCAGCAGACGCTCCGCCGCGAGGTCTATCGCCGGGACTACCCGGAGTTCCTCGCCCAGATGCTGGCCGAGCGCGACGAGCGCTACCGCCGGCACGGCGGCTCGGTGTACCTCCAGGAGCCGAACGTCAAGGAGTCCGCCGGGGGGCTGCGGGACGTCCACACGGCGCTCTGGCTCGCCTCGGCGCGGTTCGGCGCGCGGACACTCCGGGAGCTCGAGGACAAGGGGCACCTGACAGCCAAGGAGCGGGCGGCCACGGATGCGGCCCTCACCTTCCTCTGGCGGGTGCGGAACGAGCTCCACTTCCTGGCGGGGACGAAGCAGGACGTCCTCGAGCGGAGCCTCCAGGCGCCGGTCGCCAAGAGCCTCGGCTGCGCGGACGATGAGGTCCGCCTCGGGGTCGAGACGTTCATGCGCGACTACTACCGCCACGCCCGGACGATCCACCGCATCTCCGCGCGCCTGATCGCGCGCTGCCAGGAGGGGCTCGCGCGTCATGGCACGGTCGGCCGCCGCGGCCGGCGGGCGGCGCTCGCCGACGGGCTGGTCGTCTACGACGGCCGGCTCCACCTGGCGGAGCCCGGCGCCCTCCAGGTGGACCCCGCGCGCATCCTGCGCGTCTTCTGGCACGCCCAGCAGCTCGGGTGCGCGCTCGACGTCGAGCTCGAGCGGGCGCTCGAAGAGGCCGCACCGACGCTCGCCGACCAGGCGTGGCGGGCGTCGCCCGAGCTCAAGGAGCTGTTCCTGTCGATCCTCCGCTCGTGGGGCCGCGTGGCCACCACGCTCCGGCGGATGCACGACACGGGCGTGCTCGGCGCCTACCTGCCGGAGTTCGGCGCGCTCGACTGCCTCGTCCAGTACGATCACTACCATCGCTACTCCGTCGACCAGCATTCGCTCCTCGCCGTGGAGGTGCTGGAGGGGCTCGGTCCCGGGCAGGGCCCGGAGACGGACGAGTTGGCGCAGATCCTCGCCGAGGTGGAGCGGCCGGAGCTGCTCGTGCTGGGCATCCTCCTCCACGACATCGGCAAGGCGCTCGGCCACGGCCACGCGCCGAAGGGCGTGCCGCTCATCAAGGCCGTGACGCGACGGCTGAACTTGGACGCCGACGACGCGGCGGCCGTCGAGTTCCTGGTCGAGCATCATCTCCTGCTGTCGCACATGGCCGAGCGCCGGGACATCGACGACCCGAAGACCGCGGAGCGCCTGGCCGCGGTGGCGCGCTTTCCCGCGTGGCTCACGATGCTCTACCTCCTCACCTGCACGGACATCCGGGCGGTCGGCCCGGGGGTGTGGAACGCGTGGCGGGGGGCCCTTCTCCGCGCGCTCTACCTCCGGACACGGACCCACCTCGCGGGGCGCTCCCCGAAGGCGCCGCGCCGAGCGGTCGTGGCCCAGCGGATCGTGCAGGCCCTCGCGGACCCGGCCTACCGGGAGGCCGCGGAGCAGCACCTCCAGGCGATGTCGGACCGCTACGTCCGCACGACGTCGCCCCAGCGCATGGCGGCCCACCTCCGGCTGATCGACCGGCTCCGGGAGGAAGCGGCCGTGACCGAGGTGTTCCACTTCCCGGATCTCGGCGCCTCGGACTTCGTGGTCGTCACCCGCGACACGTCCGGGCTCTTCGCGCTCATCGCCGGCACGCTGGCGGCGCACGGGGTCAACATCCTGTCCGCCCAGATCGAGACGCGGGCCGACGGCGTGGCCGTCGACACCTTCCACGTCAACGACCCCGGCGGTGACGCGATCCTCGACGAGAGCCGCTGGGAGGCCGCCAGCCGGGATCTCCGTCGCGCCCTCGCGGGCGAATGCTCGGTGGAGGCGCTTCTGGGCGAGCGGCGGCCGCGCCGCCCCGGGCTCGTGCGTCCCTCCACCCCCGGGCCGGCGCGGGTGACGGTCGACAACTCCCTGTCCGACACCCACACCGTCGTGGAGGTGAAGGCGCCGGACCGGCTCGGGCTTCTCTACCTCGTCACGCGGGCCCTGGCTGCCGAGGGCCTCGACATCGCGACCGCGAAGATCGCCACCGATCTGGATCATGCGCTCGACGCTTTCTACGTGACCGATCGCGCGGGCCGCAAGGTCGATGACCCTCTCGCCCTCGCGCGCCTGCGCGAGGCGATCCAGGCCGCCCTCGCCGGGGAAGTGGTGGACGGTGCTCGGGCGGTATAAGGCCGAGGTCGCGCGGGTCGCGGAGCCCGTGGCCCGCGCGATGGTCGGGCTGCGGCTCCGACCCAATCAGCTTTCCTGTTTCGGCCTCGTGTGCTCCATGATCGCCGCCGCCGCCTTCGCCGCGGACCAGCGCCGGGCCGGGGCCCTCTCTCTGGCCCTCGCCGGAGCGCTCGACATCCTCGACGGAGCGCTGGCGCGAGTCTCCGGCCAGGCCTCGCCGTACGGCGCCTTCCTCGACTCGGTCCTCGACCGCTACTCCGACCTCCTCGTCCTCGCGGGGATCGTCTTCCTCTTCGCCCGCCTCGGCCGGCTGGAGGCGGTGGCCGCGGTGCTCCTGGCTCTCATCGGTACCGTGATGGTCAGCTACACGCGCGCCCGCGCCGAGTCGGTGGACGTCGAGTGCCGGGTGGGGCTCATGGAGCGGGGCGAGCGGATGCTCGTGCTCATCCTCGGCGCGCTGCTGGACCTCTTGGTCCCGGCGATCTGGGTGGTCGCCATCGGGGCGAACGTGACCGCCGTCCACCGGATCGCCCACACCTGGCGGGCCACCCGCGGCGTCTTGCGCTGATCGGCATGGCCCGCGGGTCCCTCCTGGTACACTGGGGGGCGATGTTGGGCGGCCGGTCCGCGCTCGCCGCGGTCGTCGTGGCCGGGCTCCTCGTCGTCGCCGCGGCCCCCGGGGTCACGGCGGCGGTCGTGGTGTCGCCGAGCCCGCTCCAGCGCTATCGTGACGCTCACGTCGCGCTGGCCGGGGGTGAGTACGCGCGGGCGCGCGCCATCTTCGACGAGCTGCCCCCGGGATTCCTGCTCGCGGACTACGCGGCCTTCTTCGCGGCGGAGGCCGCACTTCGGGGAGGCGACGAGCCGCTCGCCGTCACGCGCTTCCGGGCGTTCATCGAGCGCTTCCCGGACTCCCTCCTCATGCCCCAGGCGCAGCTCGCGACCCTCGACACCGTGTTCCGCCTGGGCTTGTGGGTGGAGGCCGAGCGCGAGGCCCGGCGCTTCCTGGCCCGCACGCCGGCCCACCCGGAGGCGGGGCGAGTCCTGGTCCGGCTGGCCGAGGCGCGGGCGGCCCAGGGACAGGTGGCCGAGGCGCTCGCCGACCTCCGGCGCCGCTGGATCGAGGCGCCCGCGTCCTCGTGGGGCGAGGCGGCGCGGGAGAGCCTGGAGGACCTGGCCCGCGGAGCCGGGCTCGCCGTGCCGCCGCTCACCATCGAGGAGCACTTCCTCCAGGCGCAGCGCCTGGCGGATGCGGGCGAGCAGAGCGCCTCGGTCCGACTGCTCGAGGAGCTCCTGGCCCAGGGACCGGAGCTGGCCGTGCGCCACCGCGCGCTCGCCCGGATCGCGCCAATGCTCGGTCGCCTGGCCCGGAGCGACGAGGCCATCGCCCGG
>JBGQGN010000292.1:0-5155 GCA_041497395.1 Methylomirabilia bacterium | reverse complement strand
CGTCAACGTCATGTACGCCGGGCGTATCGTGGAGCAGGGCACGGCCCGCGAGCTCTACGCCCATCCCCGCCACCCCTATACGCTCGGCCTCCTCCGGTCGGTGCCGCGGCTCGACGCGCCCCGCCGGGCGCGGCTCGACCCGATCGAGGGCCAGCCGCCGGATCTCTCGCGCCTCCCGGCGGGGTGCGCGTTCGCGCCCCGCTGCGCGTTCCGCGTGGAGCGGTGTCTCGGGGAGCGGCCGGTGCTCCGCCCGGCCGGCGACGACGGTCACGTGAGCGCCTGCTGGGAGATCGAGCGCCTGCCGGACACGACGGTCGTCGCCGAGGTAACCCGGTGAGCGCCGCGGACGGCTCCGCGGCCGGCGCCGGGCCCGGCGGGGCGGCCGCCGCCATCGCCGACGCCCCGCGGCATGACCCCGGGAGCGATGTGCTCCTCGAGGTGACGGACCTCGTCAAGCACTACCCCGTGTCGGCGGGGTTCCTCGGCCGCCAGGTCGGCCTGGTGCGGGCGGTCGACGGCGTCAGCTTCACGATCCGGCGAGGCGAGACGCTCGGCCTCGTGGGCGAGTCCGGCTGCGGCAAGACCACCACCGGGCGCTGCATCCTCCAGCTCGAGCGGCCGACCAGCGGGTCGGTGCGCTTCGAAGGGCAGGAGCTGACCACCCTCGCGCCCGCGGCGCTCAGGTCGGTGCGCCGGCGAATTCAGGTGATCTTCCAGGACCCCTACAGCTCGCTGAACCCCCGGATGACCGTGGGCCAGATCGTGGGCGAGCCGCTCGCCGTCCACGGCCTCGTCCCGGAGGCCTCGGCGCGAGCCGCTCGCTTGCAGGAGCTCCTCCGGCAGGTGGGGCTCCTTCCCCAGCACGGCCGGCGCTACCCCCACGAGCTGTCGGGCGGCCAGCGCCAGCGGGTCGGCATCGCGCGGGCCCTCGCCCTCGAGCCGTCGCTGATCATCTGCGACGAGCCGGTGTCGGCGCTCGACGTCTCGATCCAGGCGCAGATCATCAACCTGCTCGAGGACCTCCGGCGGGAGCTCGGTCTGACGTACCTCTTCGTCGCCCACGACCTGTCCGTCGTCCGCCACATCTCCGACCGCGTCGCGGTCATGTACCTGGGCCGCATCGTGGAGCTGGCCGACCGGCAGACGCTCTACGAGGCGCCCCGCCACCCGTACACGAAGGCCCTCCTCTCGGCCGTGCCCATCCCCGACCCCGAGGTGGAGGCGCACCGGGAGCGGGTCGTCCTCGGGGGCGAGGTGCCGAGCGCGCTCCACCCACCCTGTGGATGCGCGTTCCACCCGCGCTGTCCCATCGCCGTCGAGGAGTGCCAGCGGACTCGGCCGGACCTCCGGGAGCTCGGATCCGGGCACCGGGCGGCCTGCCACCTGGCCTGACACCGATCCCGGCGTCTGGAGCCCAGGGCACGGCCTGCTGGTCCGATGGTCGGACCTTGACAGGGTTAACCGGACGCGGCTAGGCTGGCTCCAACCTTCCCTGACCAATGGCCGTGAGAATGGCCGCGAAGATCGTCCTTGAGATGGTCGCGAACGGCCGTGCATCCCGTGCATGGCCTCACCTGGCTCCGCGCCCGGCGCAGCCGGAAGGCGCCGGCCGACGCGATCAGCACACCCGTCCGAGGAGGTGGCTCATGACCAAGAGGCGATCGAGGACCCTCGCCGGCTCGATCCTGTCGACACTGCTGGTCGTGGCGCTGGCGATGACCGCGATGCCGGCAGGGGCGCAGCAGCCGCGGTACGGGGGAGAGCTCGTCTTTCCGGTGCCCTCGGAGCCGCCGTCCTACGACGGCCACCGCGAGGAGACGTTCGGGCTGATCCACCCGTTCGCCCCCTTCTACAGCACGCTCCTCCGGGTCGACCCTACCGACCCGAGCGGGACCAAGCCCATCGGAGACCTCGCCGAGAGCTGGACCGCCTCCAAGGACGGCCTCATCTACACGTTCAAGCTCCGCACGGGCGTCAAGTTCCACGACGGGAGCGTGATGACGTCGGCGGACGTCAAGGCGTCCTACGACAAGATCATCTTCCCGCCGCCCGGGGTCGGGTCGAGCCGCAAGGGTCAGTACAGCGCCGTGGAGGCCGGCGCCGTAGAGGCCGTGGAGGCGCCAGACCCCCGTACGGTCCGCTTCCACCTCAAATGGGCGTCCAGCTCGTTCCTCCTCGCCCTCTCGTCCCCGTACAACTTCATCTACAAGGCGGACATCCTCGCCAAGGACATGCACTGGTACGAGAAGAACGTCATGGGGACGGGACCCTTCAAGTTCGTCGAACACGTCAAGGGCTCCCACGTGGTGGGGAAGAAGAACCCCGACTACTGGGACAAGGGGAAGCCCTACCTCGACGGGTTCCGGGCGGTCTTCGTCAGTTCCTCGTCGGCGCAGGTCGCGATGATCCGCGGCGAGCGAGGTCACATCCAGTTCCGCGGCTTCAGCCCGGCTGAGCGCGACAGCCTCGTCCAGGCGCTCGGGAACAAGATCACGGTCCAGGAAAGCCCCTGGGACTGCATCCTGATGGGTGTCATCAATCACGAGAAGAAGCCCTTCGACGACGTGCGCGTCCGACGGGCGCTGACACTCGCGCTCGACCGCTACGAAGGCTCGAAGGCCCTGTCGCGCATCGCGATCGTCAAAGAGGTGGCCGGCGTCCAGGTGCCGGGCACGCCGTACGCCACACCGCCCGCCGAGTTGGAGAAGCTCGCGGGCTACGGGCGCGACATCAACGCCGCCCGCGCCGAGGCGCGGCGGCTCCTCAAGGAGGCCGGCGCCGAGGGGCTGTCCTTCACCTTCAAGAACCGCGGCATCCCCATGCCCTACGAGCCGCTCGCCATCTGGATGATCGACCAGTGGCGCCAGGTCGGCCTCACCGTCAACCAGGAGGTCATCGAGGCCGCAGCATACTACACGCCGCTCCGGGCAGGCGATTTCCAGGTGGCCATGGACTTCCAGTGCGGCTACATCGTCGAGCCCGACCTCGACATGTACAAGTTCCTCTCGAAGGACAAGAATCCGGCGAACTACGGGCGGTACACCGACCGCGTGCTCGACGACCTCTACGAGAAGCAGGCGCGCGCGTCCAATCCCGATGAGCGGAAGGCGTTCATCCGGCAGTTCGAGAAGCGCCTCCTCGACGAGGAGGCCCACTACCTCCTGACGCTCCAGTGGCATCGCATCATCCCCCACAGCAGCAAGGTCAAGGGGTGGCAGGTCACCCCGAGCCACTACCTCAACAACCAGCTCGACACGGTCTGGCTCACGGAGTAATCCACCGGGGTCAGACTTTGACTTCCCGGCAATTCGCCGCCCCTCCCCGCGGGGCGGCGAACCGGAAGCTCGAACCAGGGAGGCGAATCCTCGGAGATCAGGGCCTGACCCCGGGACCCCGGAGCACGAAATGTCCGGAAGTCAAAGTTTGACCCGATACATCGTGAAGCGGTTCCTCCTGATGTTCCCTGCCCTCCTCGGGGTCGCGGTGCTGGTGTTCGTCTTGCTGCGGGTGATTCCCGGGGACGTCGTCGAGATGCGCTTCCTCACCGGAGGAACGAACCAGTTCCTCGACCAGAAGATGCTCGACGAGGAGCGGGCCAAGCTCGGTCTCGACCGGTCCATCGGTCGGCAATTCGTCGACTACTTCCTCGGGCTCCTCCGCCTCGACCTCGGCCTGTCCATGTGGACGGGGTCCCCGATCACGGAAGAGATCCGTCTCCGGTTCGCGCTCTCGCTTCAGGTCGCGTTGATGGCGACCTTCGTGGCGACGGTGCTGGCCATCCCGCTGGGCATCGTGGCCGCGCTCCGCCAGGATACCTGGGTGGACTATGCGGTCCGGATCTTCTCGATCGCCGGGCTTGCCATGCCCTCGTTCTGGCTGGGGATCCTGATGATCCTCGGTCTGCTCGTGGTCTTCCGCTGGCTGCCTCCGATGATCTACACGCCTCCCTGGGTGGACCCCTGGCAGAACCTCGCCCAGCTCATCTGGCCGGCGGTTGCCGTCGGCTACCGCTACTCGGCGGTCGCCACGCGGATGACCCGGTCCGCGATGCTCGAGGTGCTGCGAGAGGACTACATCCGCACCGCGCGGGCGAAGGGGCTCTGGACGAAGCTGATCCTGACGCGCCACGCGCTCAAGAACGCGATGCTCCCGGTCCTGACCGTGATCGCCCTCGAGTTCGCGTTCCTGCTAGGCGGGCTCGTCGTCACCGAGCAGGTGTTCAACCTGAACGGGCTCGGTCTGCTCTTCGTCCAGGCGATCGCCCACCGGGACTACACTCTCACCCAGGCGCTCGTGCTGCTGGTGGCCGGGACGTTCATCGCCGTCAACTTCCTGGTCGACCTTGCCTTCGCCTGGATCGACCCCCGCATCCGGTATCGCTGATGGCGATCAATCCCCCCATCGAGGTCCTCGCCGACGTCGCGGCCGTCGAGCCGTCGCCCCAACGGCTCGACGGGGTGCGTCAGTTCGTGCGCCAGCGCCCGCTCGGTGCGATCGGGGCCGCAGTCATCGCCCTGATGGCAGCGGTCGCCGTCTTCGCCCCGTTCCTGGTCACGCACAACCCGCTGGCCAACGACTATGGCGCAATGCTCTCACCGCCGGGCGCGCAGCACTGGCTCGGCACCGATGCTCACGGGCGAGATGTCTACTCGCGCCTCATCTACGGCTCGCGCACGGCGCTCCTCGTTGGCTTCGGCGCCGCGGTGATCGGCGCCACCCTGGGCGCGATCCTGGGCGTCGGCAGCGCCTACTTCGGCGGATGGCTGGACCTGATCCTGCAGCGCGTGATGGACGTGTTCCTGTCGCTGCCCATCATCATCCTGGCGCTGGCGGTCGTGGTGATCCTCGGAACGGGCGCCCTCAATGTCATCCTGGCCATCACGATCCCGATGATCCCCCGCTGCGCCCTGGTCGTGCGCGCAAGCTCGCTCGCCATCCGGGAGATGCCCTACGTCGACGCGGCGCGCGCGGCCGGCTACGGCCACAGCCGGATCATCTTCCGCCACATGCTGCCGAACGTGATGGCGCCCTACCTGATCATGCTGACCGCCTTCGTGGGCCAGGCGATCCTGCTGGAGGCGTCGCTCTCGTTCCTCGGGCTCGGAGTCCAGGAGCCGACTGCGGCGTGGGGGCTCATGCTTCGGGGCGCGGCGAT
>JBGQGN010000291.1:0-5157 GCA_041497395.1 Methylomirabilia bacterium | reverse complement strand
GCCGCCGTCTACGTCGACAAGATCCTCCGCGGCGCCAGCCCGGCGACGCTGCCCGTGGAGTCGCCGATCCACTACGAGCTGGTCATCAACCTCAAGACCGCGAAGACGCTCGGGCTGACCATCCCGCCGGCGCTGCTGGTCCGCGCCGACGAGGTGATCCAGTGAGCCGCGCCATCGCCCCCATCGTGACGGGCAAGGCGCTCGGCCTCGCGATCCCGCCGTCGATCCTGCTCCGCGCGGGCCAGGTCATCGAGTAGCTCGCGCGCGCAAGCGGCGGCGTGGAGCGCCTACCAAAAATGGTCACCCCGGGCGCGCACATTGTCAGGCGCGTTGCTGCCGTGGCTCTGTTCGTGCCCGGCCGCGTCGGCACGGCGGGCCGGACCCATGCCTCTGAATTGGCGTACCAAAGCGGCGCAAACCACAGACGATCAGACCTGATGGCATGAGCATTGCCTCCTTCGGCATCCGGCTTTGTTCCCAGCCAACGCCTGCCAGCGTGAGTAGGGGGCTCAGTCAAGGCACACCGCGAGCCGAAAAGGACGCGCCGGACGCCGAATGGGTGAAAGGGAGGCGGGATGCTAGAGGGATGGCGCCTGGGGGCCAAGTTCACGCTGGTGCTCGGCCTGGTGTTCGCGACCGGCACGGCCGTGGGCTGGGTCGCCCTCTCCGAAGTGCTGCACCGGCGGGCCCAGAAGGAGATCGCCTCCCAGGCTGACATCCTGCTCCGGACGATGAACTCGGTCCGCCAGTACACGAGCGAGCATGTCAACCGATACCTGAAACCTCCCCTGGACCAGACAGACGAGTTCATCCCCGAGACCGTGCCCGGCCATTCGGCTCGGGAAGTGTTCGAGACGTTCCGGAAAGACCCCCGCTATCAGGACTTCCTCTACAAGGAGGCCACGCTACGGCCGACGAATCCCCGGGACCAGTCGGACGCATTCGAGACCGCACTCATCGAGCGGTTCCGGAATGATCCGACCGCTTTCGGGCAGTCGGGCTTCCGACAGGAGGGGGCCAGCCGCCTCTTCTACGCGGCGCTGCCGATCAGGATCCAGGCCGAGCGCTGTCTCGGGTGCCACTCGACGCCCGAAAGGGCGCCGGCCACCATGGTCGCCGCCTACGGCCGCGACGGGGGCTTCGGCTGGAAGCTCGGCGAGATCGTCGGGTCCCAGATCGTGTACGTCCCCGCCGAGACCGTCCTGGCGACCGGGCAGCGCGAGGCCATGCGCGTGGCGGCCGTCTTTCTCGGGGTCTTCGCGCTGACCGTGGTCGTGATCAACGGGTTCCTCCGCCATACCGTCATCCGTCCCCTGCGTCACTTGACGAGGGCGACCCAGGCCGTGAGCCAGGGCGGCGTACGCACGGAGCAGATGGGAGACTCGCCGGATGGGCGCAATCTGCTGAAAACCGCGGAGCGGGGCGACGAGTTCGGTCAGCTCGCGGAGCGATTCACATTCATGGCCGATGAGGTCTACTCGCGGGAGGAAGGGCTACGCCAGGCCCGCATCGACGTGGCCCGGAGCGAGGCCCACTTCCGGTCGCTCATCGAGCACGCGTCCGACGGCATCGTCGTGGTCGACCCCGACTCCACCGTGAGCTACGCGAGCGCCTCGGTCGAGCACGTCCTGGGCGTCGCCGCCGCCGACCTGGTCGGCCATGGGCTCGTCGAGCGCGTCGCGGAGGAGGACCGGGGAGTGATCCAGTCCGGCCTGGCGGCGGCGCGGGCGGGAACGAGCGGCGGGCTCACCTTCGAGTTCCGCTGTCATCCTGGTCCCGGAGTGACGAAGTACCTGGAGGCGATCGCGACCAACATGCTGGACGACCCGGGCATCCGGGGCATCCTGCTGAACGTCCGCGACGTCACCGAGCGCCGGCGCGCCGACGAGCTTGCGCACGAGAAAGCGCTCGCCGAGGAATCCAGCCGGGCCAAGTCCCAGTTCGTCGCCAACATGAGCCACGAGATCCGCACCCCGATGAACGGGATCCTGGGGATGAGCGAGCTCCTCCTCAGCGGCACGCTGAGCGACCAGCAGCGGCGTTTCGCGGAGACGGTGCACCGGTCCGGCAAGGCGCTCCTCTCCGTCATCAACGACATCCTCGACTACTCGAAGATCGAGGCCGGGAAGCTGGCGCTCGACCGGGTCGACTTCGACCCGAGCCAGGTGGTCGGCGACGTCGTCGAGCTGCTGGCCGAGCAGGCGCAAGCCAAGGGCCTGGAGATCATCTGCGATATCGACAAGAGTGTCCCCGCCCTGTTGCGTGGGGATCCCGGTCGGCTTCGTCAGATCCTCACGAATCTCGTCGGCAACGCGGTCAAGTTCACCCAGCACGGAGAGGTCGTCGTGCGGGTCGCGTCGGTGCCGGTGCCGGAGGCCGCCGCCGCCGGCCAGTGTCTCCTGCAGGCCTCGGTCATCGACTCGGGCATCGGGATCTCGAGCGAGGCCCGGGAGCGTCTGTTCCAGCCGTTCACCCAGGCGGACCACTCGACCGTGCGCAAGTACGGCGGGACGGGTTTGGGGCTGGCGATCTCGAAGCAGCTCGTGGAGATGATGGGCGGGCAGATCGAGGTCGACAGCGAACCGGGACACGGGTCGACCTTCTCGTTCGCGGTGCGCCTCGAGCGCGTCGTCGGGGGCGCGACCGCCTCCCCGCGCGCGAATCTCCAGGGATTGCGTGTCCTCATCGCCGAAGACAACGGAACCAACCGGGCGATCCTCGAGCACCAGGTGCGCGGGTGGGGCGCCAGCGTCGACGCCGCGGGGGACGGGGTCGAGGCGCTCGCGCTCTTGCGCGCGGCGGCCGGCCGAGGAGCGCCCTACGAACTGGCTCTCGTCGACATGAAGATGCCCCGCATGAACGGGATCGAGCTCGCCCAGGCGGTCCGGTCCGAGCCGGCCCTGGCCGACCTGCGGCTCGTCATGCTGACGTCCCTCGGCTCACCGGATGAGGCCGCCGAGGCCCGGCTCATGGGATTTGTCGCCTATCTCAGCAAGCCCGTGCGGCAGGCCGAGCTACGCCGCTGCATCGCCCGGTCGATGGGCCCGGCCAGCCCGACCAAGGCCGAGGCGCCGAGCTCCGTACCGATCCCCGGCCACGTTTCCTCGCTCGCGGGCCGCCGGATCCTGCTGGCCGAAGACAATCCGGTGAACCAGGAGGTGGTGCTCGCGATGCTCGACGGGCTGGGGTGCCGGATCGAAACCGCGGGCAATGGGTTGGAGGCGATCGCGGCGTGGTCACGCCGGTCCCACGACCTCATCCTGATGGACTGCCAGATGCCGGAGATGGACGGGTTTGAGGCAACAGCCGAGATTCGACGCCGAGAGGGCAAGGAGGCGACCCGGGTCCCGATCGTCGCCCTCACCGCCAATGCCATGGAAGGCGACCGAGAACGGTGCCTGGCCGCCGGCATGGACAACTACCTGGCGAAACCGTTCGATCGGACCGAGCTCCTCGGCGTGCTCCAGCGCCTGCTACCCTCCACGGGCCCGGCTCCGGTGCCCGGCTCCAACGAGTCCGGCGGGTCGGGGGCGGCCGCGAGAACGGAAGCCGCGACTGACATCGCGCCCCTCCAGGAGAACGCGCTCGCCCAGATCCGGGCGCTCCAGCGAAGCGACGCGCCCAGCGTGCTCAACCGCGCGATCCGTCGCTACTTCGACCACACCCCCGGTCAGATCGAAGCGCTCGACCGCGCGCTCGGCGGCGGGGACCTCATCGCCCTGCGGCGGGCGGCGCACAGCTTGAAGGGCAGCAGCGCGATGCTCGGGGCAACGAGGCTGGCCGCGCTCTGCGAGCAGATCGAGGCGGAGGCGCGGGCAGGCCGGCTGCTTCTCGGGAGCGCCCAGCTCGACCGCGTCCGGCTCGAGTACGAGACGGTGCGCCGTGCCCTCGAGGCCGCCCGCGAGCCGGAACCGGCCCAGCTTGGCTCGCCGAGCGCAAGCCGTGGCTGAGGCAGGGTGGAGCAGGCACGGGGCGGGGTCCCCTCCGGTCCTCCTCATCGCGGACGACGAGGAGATGTTCCGGTTACTCGCGCGTGAGGCCCTGGAGCCCAACGGGTTCGTCGTCGAGGAGGCTGCCGACGGGATGGCCGCCCTCGCCGCCTTCCCGCGCGTGCATCCCGACGTCGTCCTCCTCGACGTCAACATGCCGGGGGCCGACGGTTTCACGGTATGCGCCACGCTACGCCAGACTGCTGTCGGCGCCCACGTGCCCATCCTCATCATGACCGCCGCCGACGACGTCGACGCCATCCATCGGGCATACGAGGCCGGCGCCACTGACTTCATCACCAAGCCGGTGAACTGGGTACTTCTGAGCTACCGCCTCCGTTACACCCTGCGGGCGAGCCATGCCGTGGAGCAGCTCGTCCTCAGCGAGAAGCGGCTGTCCCATGCCCAGCAGATCGCCCACCTGGGGAGCTGGGATCTCGAACTCGCGAGCCAGACCCTGTACTGGTCCGACGAGGTCTATCGCATCCACGGGGCCAGCCCGGAGGACACCACCAGCGCGGTGAAGACGTTCTGGCAAGCCGTCCATCCGGATGACCGGGCGAGGGTCTCGGAGGCAGTACAGTCGGCCATGGAGGGGCGCACCCCCTGCCGCGCGCAGTATCGGGTCGTGCGGCCCGATGGTCAGGTGCGCGTCGTGGATCTGCAGGGCGAGGTTCTCGTCGACACCGCCGGCCGGCCCGAACGGCTCGTCGGCACCGTGCAGGATCTGACCGAGCGCACGGTGGCCGAGGAAGCCCTCCGGCGGTCCGAGGAGCGGTTCGCGAAGGCGTTCCGAGCCAGTCCCGACGAGCTGAGCATCATCACGCTGCCAGGTCGCTACGTGGACGTGAACGACACGTTCCTTCGGGTGTCCGGGTACACACGGGCCGAGGTCGTCGGGCGCACCGTCGTCGAGGTGGAGCGCGGCGTCGACCCCGACGATCACCGCATCGTGACGGAGCAACTACGCTTGACGGGAACCCTGCGCGATCGAGAGACCACGGTCCGCGCGCGGACGGGGGAGGCGCGGCAGGTGCTGGTCTCGGCCGAGCTGATCGATCTGGGGGAGGAGCCGTGCGTGCTCTGGATCGGCCGCGACATCACCGAGGGGAAGCGGATGGAGAGCCAACTGCGCCAGGCCCACAAGATGGAGGCCGTGGGGCGGCTG
>JBGQGN010000290.1:0-5165 GCA_041497395.1 Methylomirabilia bacterium | reverse complement strand
GAACGGATCGTGCACCGTGATGGTCCCGACCGACGGAAGGTCCTTGTACGACTGGGAGGAGAAGTTGTCCCAGATGTTGCCGGCGATCGCGTTGGTCGCCAGCGGACTGCAGGCGTTGGTCTCGAGCAGCGTGACGGGCACACGGAGCTCGGTGGACAGGTAGTTGCCTTCGAGGAAGTTGTCGGCAAGCACGATCTGCCGCATCTTCTGCTTGTACTCGTCGGTCTTGGTCCATTCCCAGTATCGAGTCCAGCAGGCGAGATAGCCGGACCCGGCGCAGCCGCCGGGGTCGACGGCGACCGCTGGCTCGGGCGCCTTGCTCGAGTGGCAGCGGGCGCACCGCTCGGCGAACGCGACCTTGCCGCGCCGGATCAGGGCCTGGTCCTTGGTCAGATAGGCGGCGCCGCCGGGAGCGTCCCTCAGACGGTGGGGCACCGCCGTCCTGAGGAAGAAGAGCGCCAGGCTGGGCGTCTGAGCCTCGGTGGCGAGCCAGTAGGCGGAGTTCTTGCGGGCGACCCCGATCTCGATCGGCGAGATCGGCTTCCCTCCGACGAGGGGCCTGAAGTGCAGGAGCCACTCCTCGCTGAAGAGGCCGATGTTCAGGTAGACGCGATTGAGGGCCCCGAGGGCGCCCACCGAGTCCGAGCCGTCCTTTAGGACACGCGGGGTCCAGACCGTGTCCGGCTTCTGGAAGAACTCCGTCAGCGGCCCGTCCTTGACGTAGTCGTTGAACTGGCTGTTGTTCAGGCCCCCGCCCGCGAGTTGTTCCTTCCCCCAGCGCTTGCCGACCTGGAGGCGCGGGCCCAGCTGATAGACCGCGTTCATGGTGCGCGGGTTGTTGATGTAGTCGGTCGACACAAGGGAGGTGTCGAGCGCGCCGGGCCGGGACGTGTGGAGCAGCTGATACATGTAGTTCCTTCGGTCGTTCTTCCAGCTGAAGATGCGGTCGACCCAGAAGTACTGGGCGCCGACGTTGGAGGCGAGGCTCTCCCACCTGGGGTTCTCGGGATCGGCGGGCGGCTTGGTGGGGCTCGGCCCGACGTGGCAGAACGCGCACGACATGCCGACGCGGTACGGCCGCACCAGGTCCTTCGAGTTGTAGTACTTCTCGTCGGTGTAGTAGCGCACCGGGTCCCAGTTCTTGGCCGCCGTCTCGTCGAAGTCGGGATTCGGGAACAGCCGGAGGCCGACGATCCCCGACGCGTACCCGTAGTAGGAGCCGACCGGCACGTTCCCACCCCGCGCTCCGATCCGGACACCCGGATACCTCTGCTCGTTCTCGAAGGGATCGGGCGGACAGTCGGCGCGTCGCTTGTCGAGCCACAGGCCGTAGCGCCGGGGGTCCGGGCCCGTCGGCTTGTCGAAGCAGGGCTCGTTGACCAGGCCGAGATACACCCAGCGCTTGTTCCGGTCGAGGTGCTCCATGCTCTTGTCCGGGTGGGACGAGACGATCTTGAGGAGGTCGAAGAGACCGAAGCTGGAGACGGTGATCCCGTCCCAGAAGCGGTCGTTCCCGCCCGTCCACACGATCCAGGTGTTACGCCCCTGGATCTCCTCGCGGGTCAGGCTGCCGCCACCGTCCATGTCGTGGAAGTAGTCCTCGGCGGCGGCCGGAAACGAGGCGGCCATCCGCCCCGCCCGGCTGGCCTCGTCGAGGACCTCGCCCGGGCGTGGCCCGCCCTTCCCGCACCCTCCGAAGAGAAGAAGGATGGCGCAGAGTGGCAGGAGGGCTCGAAGCCCGCGCGCGCCGTGCTCAGCCATGAGGGTCTCCTTGTCCATCCGCTCGTCCATCAGGCGGGTGCCGTGCCCGAGCGGGCTGCGGCGATCCGCCGGAGAACCGCCACCACCCGCGAGGCGTCCCCGTACGCGGCCGTCACCCGCTCGAGCCCGCGGTCCAGGAGGGCCCCGAGGTCGGGATGGTCGGGATCCAGCGCTCGGAAGAGCGCGTCGAGGTCCTTCTCGTCGAGGTCGATGCCCTGGGTCCGCGCGTAGACGAGCACGGCGAGCCGCAGCGTCTGGTTCTCCGGTCCGATGAGCGCCCGGATCGTCTCGACGAGCACGCCCGGGGTCGCTCTGCCGAGGAGCACGTGCAGCGTGTTGGTGAGAATGCGCCGGCGGCCGGCCAGCTTGCCATCGTGCAGGTCCACGATCACGTCCCGGAGGGTGCGAGGCGCGTCGTCCTTGAGGTCCGCCCGGATCGCTTCCGCCACCTCGCGCGGCAGATCGGGAAGGGTCAGCGCGTCCCGCGTCAGCGCCAATGGAAGCCGCGGCACGAGCAGGAGCACCGCGCGAAGCCCGGTGGCGACGTCCACGATCACCTCGCCGGTGGTCAGGAGCTGGATCACCTCCCGGACCTCCGACACGCGGATCGGCACTCCGCGCAGGCGGCCGATCTCGTCCAGCGCGCGCTCGATCGTGGCGGGGGTGATCGCCTCCGCGACGAGGGGCTGCCGCGGGCGGTCGCGGGCCCCCACGGCCAGGAGCGCGATCAGCCCGGGCAGGGTGAAGCGCCCGTCCGCCGTCCCCTCGGTCACGTCCGCCGCGGGCACACCGAGGCGATGAACGAAGGCGTCGGTCCGTCGGTTGACCTGATCCAGAAGCTCCCGCGTTCCGCTCATGGTCGCCTCCACACGCTGTGGCCGCTGTGGTCGCTCTGACCGCTCTGGCCCGATCCGATCCGATGGCCACGGCGGGGCAGCGCCACGGCCCGCCTCACGCGCCCAGCTCGCTCAGGAACACATGCTGCGGCCTTGCGGGCCGACGGGCCGGAGCAGCCGCCAGAGCGGGCTATCCTCCCCCTTTGTCCCCGAGGCGCTCACTTGCCGCTCTCCCCGGTGCTCACCACCACATCAGGGCCGTCTCGCCCGAGTCGGCCGCGTAGTAGAGGCGGATGCGCAGCACGTACGTGCGGCCGCCGTGGAGTCGCCGCCGGATGTAGGCGTTCCGGTCCTCCCCGCTGTCGTCGTCACCGGTGACGAACGTGTCGCGGCCGGCCGGCGTCCGCTCGAAGAGCACGATCACCGTGTCGGAGGTCCCGAACGTCCGGATCTCGTAGTAGCGGTCGACGGTCGGCTTCAGCACGAAGCTCCGTTGCTGCCCCGGAGTGATCTGGAGCCGCGTGGCCTCGACCAGGCTCAGCTCCTCGTCGTCGGCGGGCGTCAGCGGGGGATAGAACGTGTGCACCCACTCCCGGTCGCGCTGGGACAGGCCGCCCGCCGGCTGGAGGCCCTGCCGGTACTGCTCGGGCTTCAGGATCAGGCCCGGCTCGAACGGGTAGTGCATGACCGAGTCGGGATCCCACGAGGAGCCCTGGACCTGGTCCGGCTGGATCTTTCGGATGATGTTGTGGAAGGTCATCTCACGCGACCAGTTGTTGGGCGGCCCGCCCAGCGCCCGGTACACCGCCTCCTCGTCCCAGACGATGCCGGCGTTCGGGTTCTGGTGCTCGTGGGGAAAGCCGAGCGTGTGACCGATCTCGTGGGTCGCGACGTCGACGCCGTAGTCCCCGCTGGAGATGCCGTCCGTCGAGTCGAGGTTCATCGTGCGGTCGTCCACGCCCTGCTTGAGCACCTCACGCCCGACGTACGACCAGTGGCCGTCGCCCTGCTCGAAGCCGATGCGGACCTGAGCGCTCGCGCGGTCCGCTACCGGCTCGAACCGGACACCGATCCCGAGGTCCGTGTAGCGCTGGAAGGCCTTCCGGGCCTGGCTGCGGAGGGCGTCGGTCCCTGCCCATCGCGTGAACGGCTCCTTGGGCTCGAAGAAGGCGTACTTCACGACGGTGCCGTTCACCCACTTGTCGGCGTGCATGATGATGAGGCGCGCCCGCTCGCCCGACAGCGTGGAGGGGAACTGACGCGGCGGTCCCTCGCGGATCGCGCACATCCGGCGCAGGCCGCCCCGGGCCGCGCCCGGACCCGGCGGCTGGTTCGTGGTCGTTCGCGGAGAGCGCGAGGGCTGACGAGCCGCTGAGCGTTTCATCCGATGGTCCTCCTGTTCCTGTGGCTGCCTACCGGTCCAGCCGGAGCTCGGGCACCGGCCACGCGGGCGCGGGGCCGACGCCGGCCGTCGCGTGTCGCCGCATCGCGGCGTCGCACACGGCATATCCCCAGTTGATGAGCCGCCCCTGCTCCGAATCGGAGAAGTCGTCCAACCTGGTCCGCATCCGGGCGAGCTCCTGGATACGGCTCGGAAGCGCCGGCAGGGAATCGGCGAGACCGTACTTCAGGATGTCGGTGTCGATGCCCCAGTACGCACCCTTCCGGACGCCGCGCGTGTAGTCGTCGATCAGGATGCGCTTCCGGAGCCCGCGGGACTGGTTGGTCGCGATGTCGAGCACCCGCAGCACCTGGCTGTGCCACGCCGTCTCGGGGTCGAGCTCGAGCCCGAACGGCGCGCCAGCGTCACTCGTCAGCACCGTGTCGTAGCGGTTCCAGACGGTCTCGAGCCCGAGGTTGTCGTACGCCCCGCCGTCCGTCAGGAGCAGCCGCTCGCGGTATGCGACCTGGTCGAAGAGATCGGCGCCCTCGACCCGCTGGAACGCGCCCGGATCCATCCGGATCACGACCGGCGACAGGAACGGCGGGAAGGCGCTCGACGCGGTGACCGCGAGCGCGACCGGGAAGGTCTGGTCCCGGATCAAGCCGATCCGGTAGTCGCCGGCATACGGCTTGGAGAACCGGAAGCTCACCCCCGTCGCGAGGTTCGTCGCGTTGAAGACGAAGCGGGGCCGATCGGGAAGGTCGCGGAGCGTGGCCGTCCCGTAGAGATGCTCCGCGTACGCGGACTGGAGCAGGTCGCTCGGCCGCCGACCGGGCAAGAGGGCGCCCAGCCCGATCGCGGGCGCGTCGATCGTCCGGTGGCAGAACGCCTGAAGAGGCGCGACGACCAGCTCCCGGAGGTTCCGGGCGACATCGCCCTCGAAGCGCAGCGCCTTCCACCGGGTGGCGAGGACGCCGGCGGTGATCGAGCCGCCGGAGACGCTCGAGACTCGGTCCAGTCGAGCCAGGATGCCGAGCTCGTCGAGGCGGCAGAGCGCGCCGCAATGGAACAGGGTCGCCCGGAAGCCCCCTCCCGAGAGGGCGAGGCCAATGCCCGGCTCGACTCCTTCGATTCCGAACGGCACGGCGCGCCTCCCCCCGGGACGGCTCCGCCTTCGAACGACG
>JBGQGN010000289.1:0-5197 GCA_041497395.1 Methylomirabilia bacterium | reverse complement strand
GCCTGGTCGGCGATCTCGCCCCGCTCCGGCTTGACCCCCATGGCACCCACCAGCACCAGCCGGCGAAACGCGCGCGGCGCCATCGTGGCCATCTCCGCCGCGATCCAGCCGCCGAAGCCGAGCCCGATTAGCGAGAGGGGGGCGAGGTCGCGCTCGGCGATCAGCCGCTGGTAGACGACGGCGAGGTCGCGCACGCTACGCATCCACTCGGGCCGGTCCGACCCGTCGTAGCCGGGATGTGACGGCGCCAGCACCGTGAAGTGGCGGGCGAGCGTGTCGAGGAAGGGCAGCCCCTCGGGCTTGCCGATGTCCTGGTGCAGGACCAGCGCCGGGGCGCCGGTGCCGGCGTGGGCGACGCGCAGCGTGAGGCTTCCGATCGAGACGGTGTCCGTGGTCCACGTCATGTCGTCCTCCTGGAGGGAACGACGACGATTATAGCCTGCCGACCCGTGCCAACGCGAGCGCGCGCGCGTTCCCGTTGGTGGTGTTAGTATCGACGCTGCGAGGCTGGCGACTTCGCGAGGCCGGCTCCTTCGCCACGCTCCCCGCGTCATCGGAGGACGGACAGGACGAGGCGACCCACCACGCCCGCCTGGCGAATCGGGTACAGACGCCGAGGGGACCGCAGCGCGGCGAGGAGGCGGGCGCCGTGCTCGATCGACTGGCGCGCTGACGGAGACGGATCGGATGACCGAGCTATACGACGAGATCGGCGGCGGCTACAGGAACGCCCGCCGGCCCGACCCGCGACTCGCCACCGCCATCCGGGATGCCCTCGGACGCGCGGACACGGTGGTGAACGTCGGCGCCGGGGCCGGCTCTTACGAGCCTGACGATCGATTCGTCGTCGCCGTGGAGCCCGCCATCACGATGATCCGCCAGCGTCCGGCGGGCAGCGCTCCCGCCGTGCAGGCTGGGGCGACGGCGTTACCGTTCCGCGACGCGAGCTTCGCCGCGGCCCTCGCCGTCCTCACCGTGCACCACTGGCCCGATCGTTCGCGAGGCCTCCACGAGCTGGGCCGGGTGGCCGCGGGCCGCGTCGTGGTCGTCACCTGGGACCCCGCCAGCTCGGGCTTCTGGCTCGTCGACGACTACTTCCCGCAGATCGCGGAGATCGATCGCCGGATCTTTCCCTCGATCGCGGAGCTGGGACGCGCGCTGGGCCGGATCGAGGTCGTCCCGCTCCCGATCCCTCACGACTGCGTGGACGGCTTTCTCGGCGCCTACTGGCGGCGCCCGGCGGCCTATCTCGACGCCGGGGTGCGGAGCGCGATCTCGACCTTCGCGAAGCTCTGCGACGTCGAGCCGGCGCTCTCGCGGCTCCGCCGCGATCTGGGGGACGGCACGTGGGAGCGCCGCCACGCGGACCTCGCGCGCCTGCCCGCGATGGACCTCGGCTACCGCCTCGTCATCGCGTCGCGGAGCGCGGGTGGCGGCGCGCCGGCATGAGACTCGGGGTCCTCGTCTCGCACGAGGGCACGACGCTCCAGGCGATCCTCGACGCGTGCGGGCGCGGGGACATCGAGTGCCGGGTGGCGGTGGTGATCAGCAACAACCGTGAGTTGGGCGCCCTCGCGCGCGCGGCAGCGGCGGGCGTCCCCGCCTACCATCTCTCGAGCAGGATCCATCCCGATCCGGATGCCCTCGCCGCCGCCATCCGCGATACACTGGTTCGCCACGACGTCGAGGTCGTGGTGCTCGCCGGGTACATGAAGAAGATCGGGCTATAGGGAGCCATTGCTGCGACGAGATGCTCGCGCGAAAGGAGACAATCGCCATGGAGCTGGAAGGACAGGTTGCCATCGTGACGGGAGGGGGACGGGGCATCGGGCGGGCCACCGCGCTCGAGCTCGCGCGGCTGGGCGCCGACATCGTCGTCGCCGAGCTCGACAAGGCCGGCGCCGAGCGCACCGCGGGCGAGGTACAGGCGCTCGGGCGTCGCGCCCTCGCCATCCCGACGGACGTCACCTCGCGCGCCTCCCTCGCCGCCGTCGTCGACCGCGCGCTCGCCGAGCACGGGCGCATCGACGTCCTCGTGAACAATGCCGGGATCTACCGCGCCGCCGCCACCCTCGACGTGACCGAGGAGCACTGGGACCGCGTGTTGGACATCAATGCCAAGGCGGTGTTCTTCGCGAGCCAGGCCGTGCTACCCGCGATGATCGCGAGGAAGCGCGGCGCCATCGTCAGCCTCGCCTCGCTCGCGGGCAAGGTCGGGAGCAGGACGAACCTGCCCTACAACGCGAGCAAGGCGGCGGTGATCAGCATCACCAAGAGCCTTGCCCTCGCCCACGCCGCCGACGGGATCCGCGTCAACTGCGTCTGCCCGGGCTTCGTGGAGACCGACATGTGGACACTCGTCTCGCGAGAGCAGGGCGCCCTCCTCGGCGTCTCGCCCGAGGAGTTCACGCGGCAGCGGCTCGGCCAGATCCCCCTCGGTCGGATGGAGCGGCCAGAGGACGTGGCGAGCGTCATCGGCTTTCTCGCGTCGGACCGGTCCGGCTACATGACCGGCCAGGCGATCAACGTCACCGGCGGCGTCATCATGCACTGAGGAGGAGCGCGCCATGCGAGGCAGACAGGTCCTCATGGACACGCTGGTGGGCCACGGGGTCGACCACCTCTTCGGCAACCCCGGCACCACCGAGAGCCCCATCATCGACAGCCTCCAGGACTACCCGCAGATCCGCTACGTCCTGGCTTTGCACGAGGGAGTGGCCCTCGGGGCCGCCAGCTACTACGCCCAGGCGAGCGGGAAGACCGGCGTGGTGAACCTGCACGTGGCGCCCGGGCTCGGCAATGCGCTCGGCATGCTCTACGACGCCCTCAAGGCAGGCTCGCCGATGGTCGTCACGGCGGGACAGCAGGACACGCGGCTGCGCCTGCGCGATCCGCTTCTCGGCCACGACCTCGTGGCGATGGCGGCGCCCGTGACGAAGTGGAGCGCCCAGGTCGAGCGCGCCGACGAGATGGGCTCGGTGCTGCGCCGCGCCTTCAAGGTCGCGCACGACGCGCCGCGCGGCCCCGTGTTCGTCGCGCTCCCCATCGACGTGCTCGAGCAGGAGACTGACCAGTCCGCGCTGCCGCCCGGCGCGCTCTATCGCGAGGTCGCGCCCGATCCCGCCGGCGTGACCGCCGCCGCCGCCGCGCTGCTCGCGAGCACGAGCCCTGTGATTGTCGCGGGCGACGATGTGGCCCGCGGCTCCGCCCCGGAGGAGCTGCTCACCCTGGCCGAGCGGCTCGGCGCCGCCGTGTGGGTCGAGGGCCTGCGCCAGCAGATGATCGTGCCCACGGCGCATCCGAGCTACCGCGGCGCCCTGCCCTTCGACGCCGCCGCCATCCGGAAGGCGCTCGACGGCGCCGACCTGGTCCTGCTCGTGGGCGGCCCCTTCTTCGAGGAGGTGTGGTTCGCGCCCGGCTCGCCGTTCCCGCCGGAAGCCGCGCTCCTCCAAGTCGAGGACTCGCCCGAGAGGCTGTCGCGGAACTTCTCGCTGCGCGCGGGCCTCCTCGCGAGCCCCGCCGCGGGGCTACGCGCGCTGCGCGCCGCCGTCGAGGGCGGGGCCGATGCGGAGTACCGGCGGGCGGCGGCAGCGCGGAACGATACGCTCCGCTCGCTGCGGGCACAGGATCTGGCAGCCCAGCGCGAGCGCGCCGCCAAGCGCTGGGACAGCGAGCCGATCTCCGTCCCGCGGCTGATGGCGGAGGTGCAGGCCGCGCTCCCCGCGGGCGCGATCGTCGTGGACGAGGCGATCACCGCCGGCACCGATCTGGCTCGCACGCTCGCCTTCGCGCGGCCCGGCGACTACTTCGGGGCGCGCGGGGGCGGCATCGGGCAGGGGTTGCCGGGCGCCCTCGGCGTCAAGCTCGCGCATCCCCGGCGGCCCGTCGTCGTGCTCTCGGGCGACGGCTCCGCGATGTACAGCATCCAGGCGCTCTGGACGGCCGCGCATCACGACCTCGCGGTGGTGTTCGTCATCCTCGACAACCGCGAGTACCGGATCCTCAAGCACAACATGGACGCCTACCGGCAGCGCTTCGGCGTCCGCTCGGAGCGCCCCTACGCCCACATGGACCTGAGCAAGCCCGAGCTCTCCTTCGTCGAGATCGCCCACGGCATGGGCGTTCCCGGCGCCCGCATCACTAAGCCGGGCGATCTCGCCCCTGCGCTCGCCGCCGCCTTCGCCGCCGGCGGCCCCTATCTCCTCGACGTGGTGGTCGAGGGGCGGCGATAGACCGCAGCAACGCGAGGCTCTCGCCTCTCGGGTCAGAATCTCGGCGACGGGTCGTGAGCGGTCCGCGTCACGACTTGACCGGTTCGATCGCCCCCGCCGTATGGAGCGCCGCGAGCTCGGCCGAGCCGAGGCCGAGCAGCTCGGAGAGCACGCGGTCGGTGTCCTGCCCGAGTAGGGGGGCCGCGCGCTTTACCGCCGACGGCGCGCTGCCGTGGAGACGGATGGGCGAGATCGGCACCCGCGTCTTGCCGCGCTTGGGATGCTCGACGTCGACCCACATGCCCCGCTCGATGAGATGCGGGTCGTTGACCACCTCGCGGGCGTTGCGCACGGGGGCGCACGGCACATGGGCCCGGCTGAGCACCGCCATCACGTCGTCCTTGCCGCGCGGCCGCGTCCAGGCCTCGACCATGGCGTCGATCTCCTGCATCCGGGCGGCGCGCGCGGGCGTGCTCGCGAAGTCCGGGTTCGTGAGCAGGTCCTCGCGTCCGAGTACGCGCGCGATGCTGTGCCAGTGGCGCTCCGAGGCGGTGAAGATCGCCACGTAGCCGTCGTTGGTCGGATAGACATTGTAGGGCGCGATGGCCAGCGCCGGATGGCGGTTGCCGGTGCGCTCCGGGACCGAGCCGTCGGCGTCGATGACCGCGCCGACCGCGCTCGCCAATGCCATGACCGAGGCCTCGAGCATCGCCACCTCGACGAGCTGGCCCTGCCCGGTCCGCTCGCGGTGCAGCAGCGCGCCCACGATCCCCGCGAAGAGGTGCACGCCGCCGAGGAAGTCGCACACCGCGGGCCCGGCCTTGACCGGCGGCCGGTCGGGGTAGCCGGTGGCGTTCATGATGCCGCTCATGGCCTGGATGGTGAGATCCATGGCGGGCATGTCCCGGTACGGGCCGCTCAGGCCGAAGCCCGTGCCGACGCCGTACACGAGCCGGGGGTTCTCGCGGCATAGCACCTCCCAGCCG
>JBGQGN010000288.1:0-5200 GCA_041497395.1 Methylomirabilia bacterium | reverse complement strand
GGTCTCGGTTATCCCCGTCCTCCGGCGCGCGGGCCGATTCTCGGGGATCAGCGATCCCCGGTTACGTCGTCCAGCCCCGCGTAGAGAATCTCGCGCTCGAGCTCCGCCGGCGTCAGGACCCTCTCCACCCTGGGCGGCTCGTAGCTGGCTAGGTCCAGCGCCGTCCGGTCTTGGCCGCTCATCTCATACCTTCCGAGGGGGCCAGCCGTCCGCTGTCATCAGCTGCTATCCGCCACTGCCGTCGACCAGGCCCGCGTACAGAACCTCTCGCTCGAGGTCTGCGAGCGTCAACGCCCGCTCCACCCGTGGCGGCTCGTAGCCGACCGGTAGCGGTTGTCCCTGACTATCCGTCGGCCCTTCACACTGGTCAGCCATGTCGGTGCCTCACGGAGGAGGTGTAGGTGCGGGAGGGACCCCCGCGTAGAGGATCTCGCGCTCGAGGTCCGCCGGCGTCAGCACCTTCTCCACCGCCGGAGGCTGGTAGCCGCGCGGCCGATCGGGCACGCGCTCACTGACCCGCTGGCTCCCCTGCGTTTCCATCCCGACCCTCCGCGTGGTCCAAGCGCCGACAGGCGCCTCCTCGGACGCTACCCACGGCACCCTAGCATCAGGGGGCAAGCCTGGTCAAACTCGCTCGCATTGCCGCCGGCTCAGAGCCCTGCGCGAATGGCCCGCCCGAGGCGGCGGATCCCCTCGGCGATCCGCTCCGGCGGCTGGAGACTGAAGGCCAGGCGCAGGTTGTGCGTGCCGCGGCCGTCGGGGAAGCACTCGGTCCCGGCCAGCGCGACGACGCGCTCCTCGACGGCGCGCGCCTGCACCTTGGTCATGTCCGCCCTGGACGGCAGGGTCAGCCAGAGGAAGAACCCGCCTTCGGTCCGGGTCCACGTCACGCCGGCCGGCATCTCGCGAGCGAGCGCCTCGTACATCGCGTCGCGCCGCGCGCGGTAGGCGGCCCGGAGCGTCTCGATGTGGGCGGCGAGCCCGCCTCCCTTCATGAAGGTCCCCACGACCATCGACGCGAAGCCGTTCGTGCTCCCCTCCGCCTTGAAGGCGAGCACGCGCTCGATCACTGCCGGGTCGGCGAGGGCGAATCCGAGGCGGACGCCGGGCGCGACGATCTTCGAGAAGGTGCCGAGCCGCACGACGAGACCCTCACGGTCGAGCGCGTGGAGGGTCGGGATCGGCTCCCCCTCGAACCGGAGGTCCCGGTACGCGTCGTCCTCGATGATGGGCACGCCGTGGCGCGCCGCGATATCGAGGAGGGCTCGGCGCCGGCCGAGCGACATCGTGACCCCGGCGGGGTTGTTGAATGTCGGAATCGTGTAGATGAACCGCGGCGGGGTCCCCGCCGCCTCGAGCCGCCGAACCTCATGCTCCAGGCCCTCGACGTCGAGCCCCTCGTCGTCGAGGGACACCGGCACCGTTCGCACCCCCTGGAACCGGATGTGGTGGATCGTTCCCAGGAAGGTCGGCGCCTCGCAGAGACACACGTCGCCGGGACTCGCCAGCGCCTGCACCACGAGCGCGATCGCCTGGGAGGAGCCGTTGGTCATCAAGAGGCTCCCGGCCGCGACGGGCCGCCCCTCCTCGGCCTCGAGCTTCCGTCCGAGCTCGGTCAAGAGGAGCGGGTTGCCCCCAACATTGCCGTACTGAAGGGCCACGGCGTACCTCGCCGGGTCGCGGAGCGCCTCCTCCGCCGCCGCGGCGAGACCGGCAGCCGGGAACAGCGCCGGGTCGGGCATGCCGTAGGCCAGCGAGATGATGTCGGGCGGGACCGCCCCCGCCCGGGGCATGGGGGTGGCCGCGCGCACGCGCGGGTTGAAGCGGTCCGGGGTCCAGGCAAACTTGCTCAGCTCCGCCGTCGTGCCGTCCTGCCGCGCATCACGGGCCATCAGATGCTCCTCTCCGGGAGATCGTCAGCGTCCATCACCGGTGTCCCACGGTACCAGACGGAAGGCGCGACCGCACCCATCCGCCTCACGCATCCCGAGCACGCCATCAGAAGCCGCGGATCCTGTCGTGGAGCCGCCGATCGCGCTTGGTCGGCCGCCCGAGCCCTGGGAGCCGGACCGCGGCCTTCGGCGGGCGGAGAGCCCGAGGGGGCGGTGGCGGCGAAAGATCATCGTAGAGGGCGCGGGCCGCCGCACCCGGTCCGCGCCGCTCCGTCAGCACCTTCACCACCGCCTCACGCCGCCACTCCCCCAGCGTCAGCAGGATCCGATCACCCGGGCGGATCGCGCGCGCCGGCTTCGCGGCCTGACCGTTGACGTCAACCTTTCCGCCGTCGCACGCAGTCTGCGCGAGGCTGCGGGTCTTGTAGAACCGTGCCGCCCACAGCCACTTGTCGAGACGCATCGCGTCCATCAGGCGTCTTGCCGTCGCGACAGGGTCGATTCGACCGGTGGCGCCCCCGGCGCCCCCAGGGGCCGCTGGTTCAGGAGGTGCACGACGGCGCCGTCCCCCCGGTACTCGATCAGACTCCAGGCGGCGTAGTCCTGGGCGAGGCGAAAGATGTTGCCGAGCGGCAATCCCAGAGCTTCCGCGAGGATCACGCGGTTGGTCCCCCCGTGAGCGATGACGGCGATGCGCCGACCCGCATGCCGCTCGACGACCCTCCGGAGGGCGGGCACGGCGCGCGCGCGCAGCTCGACCAGGCCCTCACCCTCCGGGAACGGCATCGCGAAGGGATCGGCAAGCCACCGGTCGCACAGCTCCGGCTCCCGCGCGCGGATCTCGGCGAACGTGAGGCCCTCCCAGCGCCCCATCGCCATCTCGCGGAGCGTCGGCACCGTGACCACGCTCGTTCCGCGAGCAGCGGCAAGCGGCGCCGCGGACTGCTGCGCGCGGAGCAGGTCGCTCGCGTAGACCGCCTCGATCGGCTCCGCTCCGAGACGCTCCCCGAGCGCTGCCGCCTGAGCGAGGCCCCCAGACGACAGGGCGATGTCCGTGTGCCCGAAGAAGCGCCCCTCCGCCGCGTGGAGCACCTCGCCGTGGCGGGCCAGGTACACCCACGTCGACGCCATCAGGCCAGCTCCAGGAAGTCGAGACTCACGGCGAGGGTGAGGACGACGGCCTCGGTCCCCTCGACGAGCGCGCCGAGCGTGTCGCCGGTGAACCCTCCGAGCCGGCGGCGAAGGTAGGCGGCCCAGGCCCACGCCATGCCGCCGGCCACCGCGAGCGCCAGCGCGCCCCACGCCCCGAGCGTCGCGATCGAGACCAGCGTTGCAACGAGCCCGCCCGCCACGAGGGTTGGCCAGCCGGCGCCCGCCGCGAGCGCGTGGCCAACCCCTTCCGGGCGGGCGGGTCGGCCAAGCGCCACGAGCAGGAGCGGGCCCGCCCGGCCGAGGACCGGCGCCAGGACGAGCGCTCGCCAGGCGAGGCCTTCCGGCAGGCTCGCCAGCGCCGCCACCTTGAGACCGAGCACCAGGACGATCGCGGTCACGCCGTACGGCCCGCTGCGGGCGTCCCGCATGATCGAGAGCGTGCGCTCCCGGGACCAGCCCCCGCCGAGACCGTCACACGAGTCGGCGAGCCCGTCGAGATGGAGGCCGCCGGTCAGCCCCGCCCAGAGCGCGACGAGGAGCATCGCGCCGACGCCCGGGGGCATGACGCGATCGACCGCGAGCGACGCGAGGGCGAGGCACACGCCGAGCGCGAGTCCGACTACGGGGAACCAGCCCGCCGCACGGCCAACGTCGCCGGCGGCCCGGCTCTGCGGGAGCGGCAGGACCGTCAGATAGCGGAAGGCGACGAGGGCACCGCCGAGAGCCGTCATCGATCCATCGTCAGGCGGAGCGATGGCCGGGTGGTCGCGGGAACCGCCCGGTGGCTCATCGGCGGCTAGACGGGGTAGACGCCGTTCCGGCGTGGCGGGAAGCGGTGCCGCTTGGTGCCCGCGTAGGCGAGCCGCTTGATCAGCTCGCCGCGAAGCTCCGACGGCGGGACCACGGCGTCGACGAGCATCTCCGAGGCGAGCCGGAACACGTCGATGTCCTTCTGGAACTCCTCGCGCCGCTCGCGCACGAACGCGGCGCGCGCCTCACCCTCGAGCTCCATGATGCGATTGTAGTAGACGGCGTTGATCGCGGGCTCGGGTCCCATGATCGCGATCTGGGCCTGGGGCAGCGCCAGCACGGCGTCTGGTTCGAACGCCTGCCCGCACATCGCGTAGAGGCCCGCCCCATAGCACTTCCGGACGACGACCAAGATCTTGGGAACGGTCGACTGCGACGTCGCGAAGATCATCTTGGCGCCGTGCCGGATGATCCCCGCCCGCTCGACCTTCGAGCCGACCATGAATCCCGAGACGTCCGCGAGGTACACGAGGGGAACGTTGTACGCATTGCAGAGCCAGATGAATCGCGCCGCCTTGTCCGCGGAGTCGACGAAGAGGACCCCGCCCTTGACCTTGGGCTGGTTCGCGACGCTCCCGACCGCCCGTCCCCCGAGCCGCGCGAAGCCCGTGATGATCTCCCGAGCGAAGAGCGCCTTCACCTCGAGCCACGAGCCCGCGTCCACGAGCCCGCGGACGACCTCGTGCATGTCGAAGTACTTCCGCTGGTCGTAGGGCACGACCTCGTCGATCGGGCGGCCCGGCTCCGGATCGACCGGCGCGACGTCCGGCACCCGGTCGCGGTGGCTCTGGGGCATGTAGCCGAGATACCGCCGGGCCACGGCGATGGCCTCCTCGTCGGAGCCCGCCAGGACGTCCCCGCACCCCGACTCCTCGCAGTGCATCCGCGCGCCGCCGAGCGCCTCGTGATCGACCTTCTCGCCGATGGCCATCTCGACCATGCGGGGCGAGCCGACGTACATCGACGCCTTGCCCTCGACCATGATCACGACGTCGGTGAGCGCGGGCAGGTAGGCCGAGCCGGCGGGCGACGGTCCGAAGAGGATGCAGACCTGGGGAACGACGCCCGAGAGCTGCACCTCGTTGTAGAAGATGCGGCCGGCGTGGTGGCGGCCGGGAAAGATGCGGATCTGCTCGGAGATACGGGCGCCCGCCGCGTCGACGAGATAGATGAGCGGGATCTGGAGGCGCGCCGCCTTCTCCTGAATGCGGATGATCTTCTGGACGGTCTTCTCGCCCCAGGAGCCGGCCTTCACCGTGAAGTCGTTGGCCATGACGCAGACCGGCCGGCCGAGAACCGTGCCCACTCCGGTGACGACGCCGTCGGCGGGCAGCTCGGGCTCGGCG
>JBGQGN010000287.1:0-5213 GCA_041497395.1 Methylomirabilia bacterium | reverse complement strand
TGAACGGCGCGCCGTCGTGCCACTTGACGCCCTTCCTGAGGAAGAACACCAGGCTCCGGTAGCCGTCCTGCCACGACCACTTCTCGGCTAGCTCGGGAATGATTGTCTCGGGGGTCTCGCGCGGCTTGAGGGGATCGAACAGCACGAGGTTCGAGTAGCACGGCATGACCGGCCAGAGCCCCATGATCGTGGCCGTCTCATGGGGCTAACCTCCGCCGTGAGTCTCGCGAGACTCCGCCAGGAAAGAAACAGGCCACGGAAAGACACCGGCTACGCGACAGGTCTCCCGCCCTCGGGCGACACTGTCCCCTCGCGACCATGCTGGGCCGCGGCCGCGCGCCTGCTTATGACCGGGATCATAGTCGACGGCGTCCGAATCGGATCTGATAGGCCCAGTCAGGCATCGGCTGTGAACCGTTTACGACGGGGGAGAAGACCCATGGCACAGGCACCGCGACCCGACGATGAACAGGTCCCGCTCGGCCAGCGATTGCTCGACCGGCCGTTCCTGCTCTTGCTGGCCGGGCTCGTCGTGATGTTCGGCTTCTACACGATCTGGGGCCTGTACGAGATCCTGAGCTTGCCGAAGGCAACCTTACCCTGACCCGGCCTGGGGAGGACCAGCCCATGGAACCGCACGAAGCCCATTCCGCGATCGTCTCGCCCACGGGAACCTGGTGGCTACCCGCCGGCAAGCAGGAGAAGATGTGGGTCAGCATCGCCTTCATCTGGTGCCTGATCCTGTTCGCCATGATGCCGCTCTGGCATTTTCGCGGCGGCCAGAACCCCGCCGGCATCCGCTCGAGGGTTGATCCCCAGGACTTCGCCGCGCGGGTGGAGAAGTTCGTCAACGACTACAAGGTCGGGGAGGACCACGGGGTGCCGGTGGTGGCGCCTCCCCCGGGCAGCGATGTCTACTTGATGGGGCAGATGTGGCGCTGGTATCCCGTCCTCAGGCTGAAGCAGGGGGTGCGGTACACCCTGCATCTCTCCTCGGTGGACATCAACCACGGGTTCAGCCTGTACCCGGTGAACCTGAACTTCCAGGTCGTCCCCGGTTACGACTACGGGCTCAAGATCGTTCCCAACAAGTCGGGAGACTTCCGGATCATCTGCAACGAGTTCTGCGGGATCGCTCACCACACCATGGTCGGCAAGGTCGTGGTCGACTAGCGTGAGAGGAGAGAGGCATATGTCTGCGATGGCCCATGCCCTGGCAACCCGGTTCCGGACGTGCGAGGTGACCGGCCTCAAGATCGACTGGCACGCGGAGACGCTCATCAAGGTCAATGCCGTCGTCGCCGTCGTGAACTTCCTCATCGGCATCATCGCGGCGTTCGGGATCGTGATGACCCGCTGGCAGGCGGTGCATCTCCTCCCCGCCGACCTGTTCTATCGCTTCCTGACGCTCCACGGCCTGAACATGCTGATCTTCTTCATCATCTTTTTCGAGATGGCCGTCCTCTACTTCGCCGGACCGGTCCTCCTGAGCTCGAGGTTGCCCGCCCCCAGGGTGGGATGGCTCGCGTTCGGGCTGATGGCGCTCGGCATGGTGGTCGCCAACACCATGGTGCTGCAGGGGAAGGCCGACGTGCTCTACACGTCGTATCCGCCGCTGCGAGCTGATCCGCTCTACTACCTGGGCATCATTCTCTTCGCGGTGGGAGCCCTCATCGTGACGTGCCTCTTCTTCGCCACGCTCGTCGTGGCCAAGCGGGAGCGGACGTACGAGGGATCCATCCCACTGGTGAGCTTCGGCGCGCTGACGGCGGCCATCATCGCGGTGATCACGCTGCTGCACGGGGCGGCCATCTACGTCCCGACGCTGCTGTGGTCGCTGGGGCTCATGAACGTCGATCCCGAGGTGTACCGCATGGTCTGGTGGGGCCTCGGACATTCGGCCCAGCAGATCAACGTGGCCGCTCACGTCGCGATCTGGTACCTGCTCGCTGCCCTCACCGTCGGGGGCGTGGTCGTGAGCGAGAAGGTCAGCCGCGTGGCCTTCGTGCTCTACATCCTCTTCATCTCGTTGGCATCGGCTCATCACCTGCTCGTCGACCCCGGGATGGGACCGGCGTGGAAGATCTGGAACACCAGCTACGCGATGTACCTGGCCGTGCTCGCCAGCATGGTCCACGGCTTCACGGTGCCGGCAGGCATCGAGATGGGTCAGCGGCTGCGCGGCTACACGCGCGGAACCTTCGAGTGGCTCAAGAAGGCGCCGTGGGGCGACCCCGGGTTCTCCGGAGCGGCCCTGTCCCTCGTGATCTTCGGCTTCCTCGGCGGCGTGACGGGGGTGACCATCGGGACGGAGCAGATCAATATCATCGCCCACAACACCCTGCGCGTCCCCGGCCACTTCCACACGACCGTCGTCGGAGGCACCGCCCTGGCGTTCATGGCCGTCACGTACTACGTGTTGCCCCTGATCTTCCGGAAGCGCGTGGCGTTCTGGGGGCTGGCGAGGATTCAGCCCTACCTCTTCGGGATCGGGATCGTCATCCTCGGGATGTCGATGATCTTCCAGGGGATCTTCGGCGTCCCGCGCCGGAACTGGGACATCTCCGCGACCGGTGCTGTCTTCCAGATCGAATACCATCCGGTCGTCCAGCTCTTCCAGGCCACCATGGGAATCGGCGGGCTGCTCGCCATCGCGGGCGGACTCGCCTACATCCTGATCGCCGTGGTGAGCGTGTTCTTCGGCCGCCCGTTCCGGCTGGCCGACTCCCATGACCCGTCCGGTGTTCCCCAGGGGGTGTGGAAGCTGCCCCAGCAGACCCACCAGGGAGCGGCGGTCGCCGCCGTCCACGAGGGCGGGACGCGGGGCACCGTGATCCTCGTCTTCATCTTCCTCGCCTGCTTCGTCCTCTACTACTTCGCGAACTGGAAGATGCTGTCCTTCGCGTGGAAGGTCGGGTAGACCTTGCGCCCTGCGAAGCTCCCGGCCCTTGTCCTCGTCCTCTGGCTCGTCTCCACCGTCCTGTGGTGGGGCTTCGCCTTCATGCCGCTGTCCTCCACGCCTCCGGAGTGGCTGAGCGCCGCCCGCGCCGCCTGCTTCGGCTCGGCCGAGAGCGGGCTACCCGCCACGTACGGCTGGATGCTGCTCGTCCTGGCGCCGGCGAGCTTCCTCGTCGGGATCTTCGTCCTCTGGGGATCCGAGCTCGGGGCCTCCGTGCTCTCCATGGCGCGATTGCCGCTCGGGGCGTGCGTCCTCGCGCTGATCGGCGCGGCCCTGATCGCCGAGGGTGTCTGGGTGTCCGCGAAAGTGCGGGCCGGCCTGGCCGTTGCGGCATGGGACCAGGGCGCCCAGGACACGTCGGATCTCCCCGCCACGTATCCCCGCCGGGTGGCGGCGGCCCCGGACTTCACCCTCGTCGATCAGGACGGGGAAAGGGTCTCGCTCCGGCGGTTCAGGGGCAAGCCCGTGGTCCTGACCTTCGTGTTCGCGCACTGCCAGACCATGTGCCCCCTCCTCGTCCAGAACATCAAGCAAGCTTTGCCCGGCGCGCCGCCGAGTGAGGTCTTGATGGTCACGCTCGACCCGTGGCGTGACACCCCGAGCTCGCTCCCCGGCATCGCCCGGCGCTGGGACGTCCCGAAGAACTTCCACATCTTGTCGTCCGCGAGTGTGAGCGAGGTCCTGAGCGTCATCGACGCCTACCAGGTGCCCTTCGAGCGGAACGAGAAGTCCGGGGACATCGTCCATCCCGGCCTGGTGTTCCTCGTCGACGCCCAGGCCCGAACGGCCTACACCTTCAACAATCCCCCGCCGGCCTGGATCCGTGAGGGGCTCAGTCGGCTCGCCACGACATCCGCGAATGCCGGGTGACACGTACCGCCCGTATACCTACTGGCGGCCGGGCGGCACTGGGTGGCTCGAACTTGTCATCGGGAGCCTCGATCGGCTGTTCGACCGGATCTACTCGTCGAAGTACAACCCGCTCTATCGCACCGGCACGCTGGCGTCCCTGTGCCTCACGGTCGCGCTGGTCACGGGCGTCTACCTGCTCTTCGTCTACGAGATCGGACGTCCCTACGAGTCGATGGCCGGCATCCAGAAGGACGTGTTCCTCGGGCGGTGGATCCGTGCCCTGCACCGCTATGTCTCCGATGCCGCCGTCGTCGCCGTCCTGATCCACGTTGTCCGCCTGCTGGTCCAGGGCAAGACGTGGGGGCCGAGAGCGCTGGCCTGGATCATGGGGGTCCTGCTCGCCGGGATGATGTTCGTGTCCGCCCTGACCGGGTTCGTCCTGGTCTGGGACGAATTCGGCCAGAAGCTGGCCGTCGCCGGCGCCAAGATGCTCCGACTCTTCCCGCTCTTCCCCGAGCCCCCCGACCGGGCGTTCGTCGGGGACAAGCCCGTCGCCGCACAGTTTTTCTTCATGAACCTCTTCCTCCACGTGGCCGTCCCGCTGGGAATGATCTGCTTCCTGTGGCTGCACACGTCCAGGCTCGCCCGGGCCGCGTGGTTCCCGGAGCGGAGAGTCGTGGGGTGGACCCTCATCGGGCTCGTTGTCCTGTCGGTGCTCTGGCCCGCTCCTCTCCCGCCCGCGGCCGACCTACTGGCCATTCCTGGCCGCGTGAGCACGGACTGGTTCTATGGTTTCTGGATTCCGTTGGCCCAGGGCTCACCGGCCGCAGCGCTGGCGGCGACCGGGCTCCTGGGCGGTTTGCTTCTGGCGCTGCCGTGGCTGGTAAGACCCGGAAAAGGCAAACGGCCGCCCCCCGCCTTCGTCGATCCGGACCGCTGCGAGGGGTGCCAGCAGTGCTTTCGAGACTGCCCCTATGACGCGATCCAGATGGTGCCCGGCAAGCATCCCGAGAAGTACCCGCTCCTCTCCAACATCCTGCCGGATCTCTGCGTGAGCTGCGGGATCTGCGCGGCCTCCTGCGCGTCCCTGGCGATCGGTCCCGACAGCCGGACGGCGTCGCATCAGCTCGCCTCCGCGAGGCAGCTCGTGGCGACCACGGCGGGCCCGGGACGGAGGACGCTGCTGGTAAGCTGCCGGAACAACGGCGGCGTCCCGGCGAGGCTGCGGGAACGATTCGGGCAGAATCGTTCGGTGGAGTACTTCGAGGTGGACTGCGCGGGCACGCTCCATCCGGGCACGGTCTCCTACCTCGGGGGCCACTTCGGCGCCACCGCGATCCTGGGATGCCCCGCGCAGAACTGCGCCCACCGAGAGGGCGCCGTGCTCGCCGACCTGCGCATC
>JBGQGN010000286.1:0-5241 GCA_041497395.1 Methylomirabilia bacterium | reverse complement strand
GGCACGATGTGGCGTGACGGGGTGATCCTGGCCGTGGAGGAGATCAACAAGAAGAGCGGCGGCGTGCTGGGCCGGCCGCTCGAGTCCTTTGTCATGGACACCCAGTCCGATCCACCGACCTCGGTGGCGGTGATCCGCCGGGCCATCAACGAGCGCCCCTTCGCCATCATGGGCACCGTTTACAGTGGCTCCACCGTGGCCAACATGGAGTTCGCGCGGCAAGCCGGCATTCCGCAGATCAGCGGCTCCGAGTCCGTGCTGGTCGTCACGAAGGGCAACCCGAACATCTTCCTGACCTCCTTCAGCCAGCAGGTCGGTTTCGCCAAGCTGGTGAAGTGGGTCGTGGAAGACCTGAAGGCCGAGAAGATCGCCCTCGTCTACGTCAACGACGCCTTCGGCCGGGGCGGGCGTGAGGCGTTCCTCGGATTCCTCAAGGATCGGGGGCGGTCCGTCGTGGCCGACATCTCCACGGAGGTGCAGCAGGCGGATTTCACGGCCGAGCTCACCCAGGTGCGGGCGTCCGGAGCCACCCACCTCATGATCTACAGCCACGAGGAGGAGAACGCGCGCCTCATGATCCAGATGCGCAAGCTCGGCCTCAAGGTCGAGCCGGTCGGGGACAATCTCTGCGCCCAGACCACGATCGACGCCGGCGGGGAAGCGATGAACGGGGCCCGCTGCCACGTGCCGATGACGGCGCTCTCCCCGGTACCCAGCATGCTGGAGGTGGGCAAGCGCTTCCAGGAGCGATTCGGACGGGTCCCCGACCACAACGGCTTCAAGGGGTACATCGGCACCCACCTGGTCAAGGCCGCGGTGGAGCGCGTGGGCGGCTTCGACCAGGCCAAGGTTCGCGACTGCCTCCACAACAACTTCTTCACGACCGCCGACGAGACCGGCCTCCTCATGGACACCTACGTCGACGACAAGGGCGACGCCGACCGGCCGAGCTTCATCGTGGAGGTCAAGGGTCAGAAGTCGCAGGTGGTCAAGGTCCTGCCCTTGCTCGCGGGGCCATACACCAAGCGGGCCTGCCGCTAGGCCTGATTGAGCTCCAGACCGGCGCCTGCCGGCGCCGGCGCGCCGATCTGGACCGCGTGCGACGAGGGTTGGCCATCGGCCCATCGCGGGGCCTCGCCCCTCGCGCCGCGGTCTGCACCCCGGGTCAGCTCATCGCCCCGGCGAAGGGGCGTGACCTGTTCGCCCAGGAGCTGCAGGCGCACCTGACATGACGGACTTCCTGCAGCTCCTGGCGGCGGGCATCTCCATCGGCTCCATCTACGCGATGACCGCCATCGGCTTCGTTCTGCTCTGGCAGACATCGAACACCATCAACTTCGCCCAGGGCGAGTTCGTCGTCTTGCCCGCGTTCGCGATGGTGCTCTTCTGGGTGACGCTGCGATGGCCGTTCGTCGCCGCCCTGCTCGCGACCGTCCTCGTGTCCACGTTCCTCCTGGGGTTCGTCGTCCGGAGGCTCCTGGTGGCCCGCCTGCTCCAGGCAGGCGTCCTGCCCCTGGTCATCGCCACCATCGGCCTCAGCCTGCTGATCCGCTACTCCCTTCAGCAGTTCTGGACCCCGCTGGCGCTGCCGTTCCCGCCTCTCTTCTCACGCGTCCCGATGCGGCTCGGCGGGGTCGTGCTCGCGTGGGAGGAGCTGATGAACGTGGTGTTCGCGGGCGTGGTGATCGGCGCGCTCCAGCTGTTCATCACGCGCACGAAGCTCGGATGGGCCATGCAGGCCGTCGCCCAGAACCGCACGCTGGCGACGGTGCTCGGCATCGACGTGGGCCGGCTCGTCACCATCACATTCGTTCTGAACGCCGCTCTGACCGCGGTGGCCGCGATCCTCATCGCCCCCGTGTACCTCGTCAAGTACGACATCGGGATCGGCCTCGGACTCAAGGCCTTCTACGCGGCCATCATCGGCGGCTTCAACCAGATGCGGGGGGCGCTTCTCGGCGGGCTCCTGGTGGGCGTGGTGGAGACGCTCTCGGCCGCCTACCTCTCCGGCCAGTTCCGGGACGCGGTGGTGCTCGTGATCCTCATCGCCGTCCTCCTCTGGAAGCCGGAGGGCCTCTGGGGAGTGAAGGAGGAGTGGGCGTCGTGACGGCCGAGCGGGGGCCGCTCCAGCGCCTCCTGCCGCTCGGATTGCTCGCGCTCCTCGCGCTCCTGCCGCTCGGGTTCGAGCAGTACAAGCTCTACGTGGCGAGCCTCACGCTCGTCTACCTCGTGATGGCCATCGGGCTCAATCTCACCCTGGGCTACGCCGGGCAGATCTCGCTGGCGCATGGCGCCTTCATGGCGTTCGGGGCGTATGCGGTGGCGATCCTCGGCCAGCGCGGGCTGCCCTTCGAGCTCGGGCTCGGGCTCGGCGCGGCGCTCGGCTTCGGCTGGGGGCTCGTTGTCGGCTTCCCCGCGCTGAAGGTCAAGCACCACTTCCTGGCCATGGTCACGCTCGGGTTCAACATCATGGTGTTCCTGGCGCTCCGGAACTGGGAGTCGCTGACGGGGGGGTCCTTCGGGATCTCGGGCATCGCCCGTCCCGCCTGGGGCCCGCTCACGTTCCGATCCGACCGCGCGTATTACGTCTACATGCTGGCGTGGGCGGCGGTGGTGGTGTCCTCGGCGTACTGGATCCTCGGATCCCGCTGGGGCCGGGCGTTCCGGGCGATCCGCGAGAACGAGATGCGAGCGGAGGCGCTCGGGGTGAGCTTGCGGAACTACAAGCTCATGGCCTTCGCCATCGGCGCCGCCTACGCGGGGATCGGCGGGGCTCTCTTCGCCCCCCTCCTCGGGTACATCGACCCCGGAGCCTTCACGCTCGACCGGTCGATCCAGTTCCTGATGATGGTCGTCATGGGGGGGCTCGGGCGCTTCGAGGGTCCGTTCATCGGCGCCATCCTGGTGACGGTCCTGCCCGAGGTGCTGCGTGCCTCGGAGGGCCTCTACCTGGTCATCTACGCGCTGGCCGTCATCCTCATGATGCTATTCATGCCCAAGGGCCTGGTCGGCGTGTGGGACTGGGTCACCGATCTGCTCGGGGCGAGTCGAACCGGGCGCGCGCCCCTGGCCACGCCCCCGGATGCCTCCCGGCCCGGCTGAGAGCGCCAGCGCATGGCCCTCCTCGAGATCCACGACCTGACGAAGCAGTTCTTTCGTCTCTCCGCCCTGAGCCAGGTGAGCCTCAGTGTCGAGCCCGGCGAGATCCTGGGTCTGATCGGCCCGAACGGATCGGGGAAGACCACCCTGTTCAACTGCGTCACCGGAGTCCTGCGGCCGTCCGGCGGACACGTCCGATTCAAGGGCGAGGACATCACGGGACTCAGCGCCGATCTCGTCTACCGCCGCGGGATCGCCCGCACGTTCCAGCTCATCCAGCTGTTCCCGGAGATGACGGTGCTCGAGAACATGCTGCTCGCCCTCCAGGAGCGCCACGGCACGCTCCTCGGGCGCCTGGCCCGCCGCGAGGGCGCGGCGGCCAGCGCCCGGGCGCTCGAGCTCCTCGAGTACCTCGGCATCGGCGGCCTCAGGGACCACCTCGCCTCGAACCTGTCATACGGCCAGCAGAAGCTCCTCGACTTCGGCATGGCGCTCATGTCCAGGCCCGAGGTGATCCTCCTCGACGAGCCCCTGGCCGGCGTGAACCCCACCATGATCAAGAAGCTCATCGGTCACATCGAGGCGCTCAACGCCCAGGGCCACACGTTCGTCGTCATCGAGCACAACATGGAGGTGGTCATGTCTCTCTGCCGGCGCATCGTCGTCCTCAGCCAGGGCGAGTGCATCGCGGAGGGCACGCCGGCCGAGGTCGCCGACAATCCGCTGGTGCTGGACGCGTACTTCGGGAGGTAGCGCGTGGCCCTGCTCGAGGTCGAGAACATCCACGCGGGCTACGGAAAGCTCGAGATCCTCCGGGGCGTATCCCTCCGGGTCGAGGCCGGGCACGTCGTGTCCGTCATCGGCCCCAACGGAGCGGGCAAGTCCACCGTCTTCAAGACGCTCTTCGGGCTCCTGCCCGCCCGCCAGGGGCGCGTCCGCTTCGCCGGCGAGGACATCACCAACCAGCCCCCGGCGGACCTCCTGCGCCGCGGCATCACCTACGTCCCCCAGGGCCGGAACGTGTTTCCCCTGATGACCGTCGACGAGAACCTCCGGCTCGGCGCCTACATCCGGCCGCGCTCGGCCGACCTGGATCGGGAGGTCGAGCGGGTCTACGAGACCTTCCCGATGCTCCAGGCTGCGCGGCGAAAGCGCGCCGCGGAGCTGTCAGGCGGTCAGCAGCAGATGCTGGAGATGGGACGGGCGCTGCTCCTACGCCCCCGGCTGATGCTCCTCGACGAACCCACGCTCGGGCTCGCGCCGCTGGTCTTCCGGGAGATCTTCCGGATCATCGAGGATCTCAGGCGCGGCGGGCAGACGATCCTCATGGTCGAGCAGAACGCGGCCAAGGCCCTCGAGATCTCGGACTACGCCTACGTGCTGGAGCTCGGGAAGAACCGCTTCGACGGCTCCGGCGAGGCGATCCGGAACGACGACCGGATACGCCGCCTGTACCTCGGCCGCTGAGCGCGGCATGTCGCGACCCTGCCGACGCCCCCGATGACGAACTTCGATCTCCCGGTCCTCTTTTTCCTCCAGCTGGCCGTCATCCTCGGCACGTGCCGCATCGCGGGCGTTCTCGCGCCGAAGCTCGGCCAGCCGCCCGTGGTGAGCGAGATGGTCGCCGGCGTCGTGCTCGGCCCCTCCATCTTCGGGGCCCTCCTGCCTGGCTGGCACGCCGCCCTCTTCCCCAAGCCGTCGATGAGCATCATCTTCGCCGTCGCCCAGCTCGGTCTCGCCATCTACATGTTTCTGGTGGGAGTCGAGTTCCGGGCGGACCTCGTCCGGCGGCGGGTGCCGAGCGCCGTGTCCGTATCGGTGGCGGGAATCGTCGTCCCGTTCTTCCTCGGCGGGCTCATCGCGCTCGGCGTCCACGCCGACGGCACGATGTTCCGCGAGACAGTCACCACGAGTCAGGCCGTCCTCTACCTCGGCGCCGCCATGTCGATCACGGCCTTTCCCATGCTGGCGCGGATCGTCCACGAGCGCGGGCTTTCCGGGACCTCGCTCGGCACCCTGGCGCTCGCCGCGGGGTCGATCGACGACGCGGTCGCGTGGTGCGTACTCGCCGTCGTCCTGGCGAGCTTCGGCAACGCGCCGATGATCGCCGTCGCGGCGATCGGTGGCGGCATCCTGTACACG
>JBGQGN010000285.1:0-5308 GCA_041497395.1 Methylomirabilia bacterium | reverse complement strand
TCCCGGCGTTCCCCTTCGGGCAGAGCACCCCGCCCTCGGCACAGCCAAACTCCTCGGTGTAGCCCTTGAAGAAGTCGGTGGAGATGTTCGAGTAGTTGTTCGGGTTCCAGTGATTGGGCTCGATCTTCTCCACGACCCCGTCGACGACGTGGACGAGAATCCCCGACTGGCCTCCGCACATGTTGCAGCAGGACGGCGTCCAGGTCCCCGCCTCACGCCCCCACTGCGTCGCCCCGGCGGGATTGCCCGCGATCGCGTGCTCCTTGGACCCCACCGACGTGCAGCCCGAGGCGGTCACCCCGACGGTTGCGACGGTAGCGGTGGCGCCGGCGAGCTTCAGGAAGCGACGGCGTCCCAGGGTCTCGTCAAGCACGTACATGGCTGGCCTCCTCTGCTGCCAGCGGCATCGCGCCGCCGTGTCCGTCACCGGAGCCGGACGCGGTGCGACTCGCGTCCGGTTCCTTCGGGAGCAGGAATTCGCCGAATCCGAAGAGCAGGAGTCCGAGCCCCACCACGCCGAGCGTGACCAGCCACTCGCTCAGACTCGGGACGTAGTGCGTGGTCATGCGGGCCGACGCGAAGGCCCGCGAGAGCCCCCGGATCTCCTCGGCCGCCAGACCGGGGATCACGATGTTCAGGCGCACCCCGAGGAACCCCACCGCGATCAGGAGCCCCGCCAGGGTCACCCACCGCGGGTCCTTGCGAGTGGGGCCGGCGAGCAGGAGCACGGGAATGAGCGTCCCGAGCGCGAGCTGCCAGCCCCAGAACACCCACCAGAACGGGCCGCCGATCACGAGCTTCAATCCCGCGATGTGCCCCGGCACACCCCCGTAGGTGGCGACAAGCATCTCCGAGATCTGGAACAGGATGTCGAGGAGGAGCAGACCCAGGACCATCCGGCCGAGGGCCAGGACCGTGTCCCGGTTCTGCCGCCAGCCGTCCTGGAAGATCGCCGCGATCACCGTGAGGAGCGCGCCCCCGCTGACGAGCGCCGAGAGCAGGAAGAGGATCGGGAACATCCCGCTGTGCCAGTGGGGTCGGGCGGCCACCACGCCGAACAGGGCGCCGACGCCGCCGTGGAACATGATGGCCACCGGCACGCCGATCGTGGCCAGGATCCGGACGACCCGTCGGTCACGCGTGGCGGCCCCTTCGGACCTGTCCCGGGAGCCGAGCGACAGCATCCGGTAGGCGGCGCCTTTGAGCCCCGGCGCCCCGAGCCCCGCCACCAGATCGGCCCGCAGGAGGAACCACAGCTCGACGACGAGCAACAGGAGGTAGGCGGAGTACAGCCAGATCATCCAGGCCATCGGTGACTTGAAGTTCGCGTAGACGATGACCTTCCAGGCCCGGCCCATGTGCCCGAGGTCACCCAGATCGAGAGCAACGCCAGGAACAGCGTGACGACCGCCGTGAAGACCGCCAGCCGCCCGATGCGCTCGAACCGTTTCATGTTGAAGACGTAGACGAGCGAGGAGATCAGGAACGAGCCGGCGGAGAGCCCGATGAAGTAGATGTAGGCGGCCACCCACAGGCCCCAGGGCACCACGCTCCCGTAGTTGGCGTTGAGGTGCCCATGAGCCAGGCGGTCGTACCACCCCACGAGGCCGACTCCCAGGAGCACGACGCCGCTGATCCAGAACAGACGCTTGAGTCCGGTGGGGTTCATGCGCCACCTCTCAGAGCAGGTAGTGGACGTTGGGTTCGGTGCCGAGCTCTTCCTTGAGCCGAATCGGCTGCCGCTCTCGCACCAGCCGGGAGACCTCGCTCTCCGGGTCGCTGAAGTCCCCGAAGAAGATCGCGTGGCCCGTGCACGTCTTGGCGCACGCCGGCCAGCGTCCGGCCCGCTTGTCGTACCGCCCCTCCGCGTCTTGGAGGTGGAGACAGAAGGTGCACTTCCGCACGTTGCCGACGGGCGAGGCTCCCGTGCGAGTCCGGAACTGGCCGTACTCCGGCGAGGGCACCTGCGCGTACGCCGTGCCCGCCGCCACGGGCGCGTAGTTCTCGCCGAAGTCGAAGTACCGGGCCCCGTACGGGCAGCCGGTGATGCAGTACCGGCAGCCGATGCAGCGGTCGTAGTCGATGACCACGATGCCGTCGCGCTCCCGCTTGAAGGTCGCGGACACCGGGCAGACGTCGACGCACGGCGGGTTCTCGCAGTGGAAGCAGGGCTTGGTCATGAAGATGGGCTTGTCGTCGAACCGGTTGCCGACGGCCTCCTCGACGACGACCGTGTAGGAAACCCCGGGCGGGGTCTTGTTCTCGGCCTTGCAGGCGACGACGCACGCCCGGCAGCCCACGCAGCGCCGGGTGTCGATCACCATGCCGTAGCGGAACTGGCGCTTGGTCGGGAGGCCGCCCTCCGGAACCGCGGCTCTTGCAGGCGGGGCGGCGGCAAGCGAGGCCACACTGGCCCCCGCCCCAAGCGCGGTGGCCAGGGCCGTGGCCCCGAGACCGAACAGGCGCTCGACGAGCTCACGCCGGGACACCGGCGGGCTGGGAACGGTGCGGGTGCCGTCGCTCATCTCGAACCTCCCCGGGGCCGCTTGGTCTCCGTGACCTGCCCGGCGATCTCTTGCCTCGTAACCCTCGCTCGTGCCAGGTCAGCAAGGCGAATGCCATGGCGAGGTCGCTCTCGCTGGGGAGCGAGTCCGATGCGATTGTCTAAGAGATCGGAGCTTCGCCATCGGCGACCGAAACGGTCGGTGTCCGATCACCGTGAGCGAGGCGGGACTCGGGTGCCCCAGGTGTGGCAGCCGCGCCCCACCGAACCTGGCGTCACCCGGGCGCTACGCAAAGGCGAATCCCGGGTGCCTCGGATTGGAACCGGCGGCGCGGGCACCGGGCCGGGCCGGCTCGCTCGCCTCTACTCACGCCTCGTCACTCCCGCCCCGGCACTCAATACGGCAGGACCGCAAAGACCGGCGAGGCGGCCAGCGCCCAGAAGACGGCGGTGGCTCCAGCGGGATTCGAACCCGTGTATGATCCCGGCTCAGGAGCCCATGCTAGCGTGACCTGCCCGGGCGCGACGATTCGCGCCGGGCGGCGATCGGCCCTGGGGGGACCATGGCACACGAGTTCCGCTATCTCTTCACGCCGATCCGTGTCGGAGGCCTGACCCTCCGGAACCGCATCTTCTCCACCGGGCACGCCGAAGCCATGGCCGAGGACGGAAAGCCCGGCCCCCGGCTCCGCGCCTACCACGAGGGCAAGGCGCGCGGCGGATGCGCGCTGACGATCGTCGGCGGCTCGTCGAGCGTCCACCCCTCCTCCCCGGCGAGCGCGTGGAACATGCCGGCGAACCACGACGACTCGATCATCCCGGCCTACCGGGCGACCGCGGAGGCCATCCATCGCCACGGGTGCCTGGTCTTCACCCAGCTCACGCACCTGGGCCGGCGCGCCCAGTCGGACAACGAGAGCTGGCACGTGCTCCTCGCCCCGTCCCAGATCCCGGAGCGCGTCCACCGGGAGGTCCCGCACGAGCTCGAGCCGGAGCAGATCGCCATGCTCGTCCGGGCGTTCGGCGACGCGGCGCGCCGATGCCGCGAGGGCGGGCTCGACGGGGTCGAGCTCTCGTTCGCCCACAACCACCTGGTCGATCAGTTCTGGTCCCCGATCTTCAATCGGCGGGCGGACGAGTACGGCGGGAGCCTCGACAACCGGCTGCGCTTCGGATTCGAGGTCCTCCGCGAGATCCGCCGGCAGGCCGGCACCGACTACGTGGTCGGCGCCCGCATCTCGGGGGACGAGTTCACCGACGGCGGCCTCACGGCCGACGACATGGCGGAGATCGCGCACCGGCTCGCCGCCTCGGGCCTCGTCGACTTTCTCTCGATCATCGGCGGCGCCGCCCACACGTTCGCGCTCCAGGCAGGCGCCGTCCCGAACATGTCCTACCCGAACGCCGTGTACGTCCCGCTGGCCGCGGCCATCAAGGCGGCCGTGCCGGAGATCCCGATCTTCCACGCCACGCGCATCGTCGACCCGGTGCATGCGGACCAGATCCTGGCCGACGGGTCGGTCGACGTGGTCGGGATGACCCGGGCGCTCATCGCGGACCCGGACATGCCGAGGAAGGCCCGCGAGGGGCGACTCGACGAGGTCCGCCAGTGCGTGGGCGCGAACGAGGGGTGCATCGACCGCATCTACCAGGGGAAGCCCGTCACGTGCATCCAGAACCCGGGCGCCGGGCGAGAGGCCGAGCTCGGAGACATCGGGCTGGCAGCGACGCGGAAGCGGGTCGTCGTGGTCGGAGGCGGGGTGGGCGGCCTCGAGACGGCGCGGGTCGCGGCGCTCCGCGGCCACCGCGTGGTGCTGTTCGAGAAGGGGCACGAGCTGGGCGGGCAGGTGCTCGTCGCCGCCCGCACGCCCGCCCGCGGGGACTACGCGGGGATCGTGCGGTTCCTCGTGCGCCAGGTGGAGCGACAGGGCGTCGACTGCCGGTTATCGGTCGAGGCCGGCGTCGAGAGCGTGCTGGCCGAAGCGCCGGACGTCGTGGTCGTCGCGACCGGCTCGCACGCCCACGTCCCGGCACTCCCGGGACTCGACGGCAAGCACGTCGTGACGGATCGTGACGTGCTCCTCGACCGCGTCCAGGTCGGGGAGCGCGTGGTGGTGGTGGACGACGTCCACACCCAGCAGGGACTCTCGACCGCCGACCACCTCCTCGAGCGCGGCCGCCGGGTCGAGGTGGTGTCCCGCCTCTTCTATGCGGGGCAGGACGTCGGGATCACGTCGATCGTGCCGCTCTACACGCGCCTGTTCGCGAGGGGCGTGGTCTTCACGCCCCACACCGACCTGGTCGCCGTCGAGGGATCGACGGTCGTCGTCGCCAACGTCTACACCGGCGAGGAGCGCCGCATCGAGGGCGTCGACACCGTCGTGCTGTCGATGGGCGCGCGCTCGACGGACGCGCTCTACCGGGCGTTGCGCGGCCGCGTCCCGGACCTCCACGCGGTGGGGGATTGCGTGGCGCCTCGCGGCGTCCACCACGCCATCCTCGAGGGCACGCGCGTCGCCCGCCAGCTCTGACGGGGTCAGACTTTGACTTCCCGACATTAACGCGACGCATCAGGACCGGCGGGGTGAAATGTCGGGAAGTCAAAGTCTGACCCCAGTCTGGGTCGTGGCGGAGACGGCGGCCGGCGAGCCGACGCTCGAGGCGCTCGGTGAGGCCGTCGAGCTGGCGCGGCCCGGCGCCCCGGGCGTGGTGTCGGTCGGTCCCGTCGAGACCCGCGAGGCGCTCGCCCGACTGGCGCGCCACGGCGCGGCCCGGCTCGTGCTGCTCCGGACGCCCGGCGCCGCG
>JBGQGN010000284.1:0-5344 GCA_041497395.1 Methylomirabilia bacterium | reverse complement strand
GGTCACGTCGGCCACGCGCCGGCCGCCCAGGAACACGCGGGGGGCGTTCTTTCTGAGGGAATCGACGTAGGCCGCTCCGCTGCGCGCCGGCATGCCGCACACCCTTTCAGGAAATCGGCGTTCCGTCAACTGGGCGCGGACGCGGGCTCGGCCGTGCTCGTCGAGAGTTGTGCCCGGCCTCGATTCGGTGGGGTCTTCAGTTCTCGTGAGAGTGAGGTGGTAAGCCGTCGTGCGGGTGCGCCTCGATCCGGTGATGACGCTCGCCGCCCTGCCCGTAGGGATCGACGTGGACCCCATCCAGCATCCTCAGCACGATCGACCGCGCCGACTGCCAGACCAGGACGAAGATGGCCGCCGCGATGAGCAGCCCCACGAGCGGGTCAGCCAACGGGTAGCCCGCCCACACGGCCAGCGCCCCGACCAGGACGGCCAAGCTGGTCCACCCGTCAACACGCGCGTGGTAGCCGTCAGCGACCAGGGCGGCGCTGCCGATCTGACGCCCGACGCGGATCCGGAAGATCGCGACCGCCTCGTTGCCGAGGAAGCCGATCGACCGGCTGCGGATGGAGGAGCCGGCGGATCGCCTCCCAGGCCGCGTCCTCGACGCGGGTGGTCTCATCCCCCACACCCAGCACGGCTCCGACACTAGTCGTCCCGGCATCGCGTGCCCACGTGCAGCTCTCGAACGCGGATCGCCGCCTCGGGCGAGCCGCTAGAGGGACACGTGCCGAAGGCGGAGCGCGTTCGCGATCACCGATACCGAGCTGAAGCTCATGGCCGCGCTCGCGATGATGGGGCTCAAGAGGAGGCCGAAGACCGGGTAGAGGAGGCCGGCCGCAACAGGCACGCCGAGCGCGTTGTAGATGAAGGCGAAGAAGAGGTTCTCGCGGATGTTGCGCATCGTCGCCTGACTGAGCCGTCGCGCCCGCGCGATCCCTCGAAGGTCCCCTTTTACGAGCGTGACTCCCGCGCTCTCCATGGCGACGTCGGTGCCCGTACCCATGGCAATGCCGACCTGGGCTTGCGCCAGGGCCGGCGCGTCGTTGATTCCGTCTCCTGCCATGGCCACCACGCGGCCCGCGGCCTGCAGGCGCTTGACCACGGCGCCCTTCTGCTCGGGCAGCACCTCGGCCTCGATTTCGCTGATGCCGAGCGTCTTGGCGACCGCCTCCGCCGTCGCGCGGCTGTCCCCCGTGAGCATCACGATTCGCATGCCGGACTCGCGCAGCAGGCGAAGTGCCTCGGGAGTCGAGCTCTTGATCGGGTCCGCCACGCCGACGAGGCCGGCAGACTGATCATCGACGGCAACGAACATGACCGTCTGGCCTTCGCGGCGGAGGGTCTCCGCACGGTCGACGAGATCGCCGAGGTTCACGTGGAGATCATCCATCAGGCGGCGGTTCCCCAGCGCGACGCGCCGGCCCCCGACCCGGCCGACGACGCCCTTGCCGGTCACTGACTGGAACTCTTCCGTGGCCGACAGCGTGAGCTCGCGCTCCTGGGCGCCCGCGACGATGGCGGCCGCGAGCGGGTGCTCGCTCCCGCGCTCGAGGCTCGCGGCGAGCCGCAGGAGGTCGGAGTCCGACCAGCCAGGCGTGGGGACGACCGATGTCAAGCGCGGCTTGCCCTCGGTGAGCGTGCCGGTCTTGTCGACGACGAGCGTGTCCACCGTCTCGAGAATCTCGAGCGCCTCGGCGTTCTTGATCAGAACGCCCGCCAGGGCGCCCCGCCCGGTGCCGACCATGATCGACATCGGCGTGGCGAGCCCGAGCGCGCAGGGGCACGCGATGATCAGCACCGCGACGGCGTTGACCAGCGCGTACGCCATGCGCGGCTCCGGCCCGACCAGACCCCAGGCGACGGCGGACAGCACGGCGATCGCGACGACGGCGGGCACGAAGTAGGCGGAGACGGTGTCGGCCAGACGCTGGATCGGCGCCCGGCTGCGCTGCGCCTCGCCGACCATGTGGACGATCTGAGCGAGCAACGTGTCGCTCCCCACGCGCTCCGCTCGCATCACGAAGCCGCCCGTCCCGTTCACCGTGCCGCCGGTGACGCGGCTGCCGGCTGTCTTCTCCGCCGGGATGGGTTCACCCGTCACCATCGACTCGTCGACGGCGCTCACGCCTTCGACGATGACCCCATCGACGGGCACCCGCTCGCCGGGTCGCACGCGGAGCCGATCGCCCGGCTGCACCTGGTCGAGCGAGACGTCGTCCTCCGCGCCGTCGGCACGGAGGCGGCGAGCCGTCTTCGGCGCCAGGCGCAGCAACGCCCTGATCGCGCTGCTCGTCTGGCTTCGCGCGCGCAGCTCGATCACCTGGCCCAGCAGGACGAGCGTGGTGATGATCGCCGCCGCCTCGAAATACAGGGCGACCTCGCCGCCGTGGGTTCGAAACGAGGCCGGGAAGATGCCGGGCGCCACCGTGCCAGCGACGCTGTACGCCCAGGCCACGCCGGTGCCGAGGGCGATCAGTGTGAACATGTTGAGGCTCCGGTTCACGATCGACGCCCAGCCGCGCTCGAAGAAGGGCGAGCCGCCCCAGAGGACCACCGGTGTTGCCAGGAGGAGTTGGAGCCAGGCGAGGAGCCTGCTGGAGAGACCGTGGCGCAACGGTTGCCGCGGGAGCATGTCGCCCATGACGAACACCAGCAGCGGCAGGCTCAACGCGACGCTGACCCAGAACCGCCGCGTCATGACCTTCAGCTCTGCGTTCTCCTCGACGCCCGTGACCGTACGCGGCTCGAGCGCCATCCCGCAGATCGGGCAGGACCCGGGACCCTTGCGGACGATCTGTGGGTGCATCGGACACAAGTATTCGATCGTCGCGGCGGGCAGGACGGTCGCGAGGGGCTCGAGCGCCATGCCGCACTTTGGGCACACGCCGGGCCCCGGCTGCCGAACCTCCGGATGCATGGGACACGTGTAGATTTGGTCGTTCCTCATTGACTTGTAGGCGATTAGACCGCTCTTCTGCGTGGATCGCTCGGCCGGGGCGGCGACAGATCCTGCCGATCGGCCATTGGACCTCTCCACCGGCCGAGCCCATCACGCCGGACACGGGTCAATCGATCGGTTGCTAGGTGGCCCTCGGTCGTCATGTCCTCACGTGGCGCCGCGTTGCTCGCCGAGCTGCTCGTCACGGGCATCGCCTCAGGATGAAGTTGTGAATCGGCACGTACACGAGACCAGCATAGACGCCGTAGAGAAAGCTCTCGACGAGACCGAGGACAAAGCTCCCGAGGCCCAGCCAGTGGAGGAAGTTCTCCACCTTGGCCCGCGAGACCGTCTGCAGCACGACCCATGGATTGTGAGTCCGAGCCCAGAGCTCGGGCTCGAGCTGGGCCCAGAGCTGATCCGCACTGTGGTTCCACGACCAGCGCAGATCCAGGGCGAGCTCCGTGAGGGCCCCGACGCTAGGCGCGGGCGCCGACCGTGCGGGCCGCTCAGCGCTGGCCTTGCGTCGTGAAGGCTTTCTGGATGATGCCATGGGCTTCCTCCTGGATACGGCGCAGGTGGTCGCGACCCTTGAAGCTCTCTGCATAAAGCTTGTACACCGCCTCCGTCCCGGAGGGCCGGGCGGCAAACCAGCCGTGGTCGGTGACGACCTTGATGCCGCCGATCGGCCGATGGTCTCCAGGGGCCGTGGTAAGCACGGCCCTGATCGGCTCCCCCGCCAGCGTGGTAACCCGGACGTCGCTCGGCGACAGGCGCGCCAGCACGGCCTTTTGCTGGGTCGTCGCGGAGAAGTCGATGCGTTCGTAGACTGGCTCGCCGAAGTCAGTGGTGAGGGCCGCGTAGTGCGCGCCGGGATCGCGGCCGGTCCGGGCGACGATCTCCGCGGCCAGGAGACCCATGATGAGGCCGTCCTTGTCCGTTGCCCACACCGTACCGTCCCGGCGCAGGAACGAGGCCCCGGCACTCTCCTCGCCCGCCACACCCAGCGAGCCGTCGAGGAGCCCATCGACAAAGTACTTGAATCCCACCGGCACCTCGACGAGCTGTCGGCCCAGCCGCGCGGCCACGCGGTCGACCATGCTGCTGGTCACGACGGTCTTGCCCACCGCGGTTGTGCACGTCCAGTCGGGGCGGTGACCAAAGAGGTACCAGACGGCCACGGCCAGGTAGTGATTGGGGTCGAGGAGCCCCGCGCTTCGGCTCACGATCCCGTAACGGTCGGCGTCAGGATCGTTCGCGAACGCCAGGTCGAATCGATCGCGGAGTCCGATGAGGCGGGCCATCGCGTGCGCCGAGGACGGGTCCATTCGGATCTTGCCGTCCCAGTCCACGCTCATGAACCGGAACGTGGGATCGACGGTGGGGTTCACGACGCTCAGCCGAACGCCGTGCTGCTCGCCGATCGCCTCCCAGTACCGGAGGCTCGCCCCGCCGAGAGGGTCGACGCCGACGTTGAGCCTCGCGCCTCGAATCACGTCGATGTGGATCACGGCATCGAGATCGCCGACGTAGGAGTTCAGGTAGTCGAAGTGATGTATGGTCGCTGACCGTCGCGCCCGCTCCCAGGGGCTCCGGGCTACGTCGCGCAGTCCATCCCGGAGGAGCGCATTGGCTTTGGCCTGGATCCAGTCGGTGACCGGGGTATCGGCTGGTCCCCCGGAGGGTGGGTCGTACTTGAGGCCGCCGTACTCCGGCGGGTTGTGGGAGGGTGTGATCACGATGCCGTCGGCGAACCCCTTCGCGCGCCCCCGGTTGTGCGCGAGGATTGCGCGGGAGACAACGGGCGTCGGCGTGACCTCGTCGCGAGTGTCCACCATGGTCTCGACCCCGTTGGCCGTCAGCACCTCGAGCGCGGTCACTCGGGCCGGCTCGGAGAGGGCGTGGGTGTCCCAGCCCAGGAAGAGCGGCCCGTCAATGCCGTGCGCCTGCCGGTAGAGACAGATGGCCTGGGTGATCGCGAGGATGTGCCCCTCGTTGAAGCCGCCATCGAGCGATGACCCGCGATGCCCCGACGTGCCGAAGGCAACACGCTGCTCGGGAATCGACGGATCAGGGCGCTCGGTGTAGTAAGCCGTGATCAGCCTCGGAACGTTCACGAGGAGCTCCGGCGGGGCCGGCTGCCCGGCCAGCGGATGGACCTTGAGCTCGTTCATTCTGAACTCTGCCACTGAAGTCTGTCCTGTCACAGGCCGCTCAGGAGCCCCACGCCCAGTCGCGGATGTCGGGCGGGTCCTCGCCGTGCTTCTGGATGTACTGCCGGTGCGAGATCCTCCATCACCGTCATAACCAACCATTCGTAAATCCCGCCCGCCGCAGTCCCGTCAGGACGTAGGGGCACGCGCGCATCAGCCGCCAGAGCAAACCCGACCGGTAGTTTTCGCACAT
>JBGQGN010000283.1:0-5349 GCA_041497395.1 Methylomirabilia bacterium | reverse complement strand
TCAACGCCGCGCACGCAGCGAGCGAGACGGCGAACGCGAGGACGGTCGTGAGCGCGGCCAGACGGTGTCGCATCGCGGGCCTCCTGGTCTGAGTTTGAACGGCGCCCACTGTAGCCGAGTAGCGGGAGGGGTGTCAACGCACACGCCAGGAGCCGTTCCTCCCGCCGCCGGCTCGGCGGGCGCGCGGGCGTCCCCGGGCCCGACGCTCCGTCGGGGCCGTCCGGCCCCGCGAGCCGGTGGGCGGCGTTGCGGAACGGCCGGGATCACGGCATATCATCCGGTGTGCCCACTTCGCCTGCTGCCCTCTCCCGGCTGATGAGAGGCGTCCGCTGAGCGCCGGCGGCCCGAAGGTCGGCGGCCCGGCCGTCGTGCGCGCCGAGGCCTGGGCGGGCGTGCGTGACGCGCTGACCACGGTCGTCCCGAGCATCGTGGCTTACGGCGTCGTGTGGGGCGGCCTCGCTCGCCAGGCTGGCCTGTCGCTGGGCGAGCTGGTCGCGATGTGCCTCCTCGTCACCGCCGGGACCGCGCAGTTCGTCGCGCTGCCCATGCTGCAATCCGGCGCCCCGGCGTGGCTTCTGGTGGTGACGACCTACATCGTCAACCTCCGGCATTACCTGATGGCCGCGAGCCTGGCGCCGTACTTCGCACACCTCTCGCGGGGGCGTCTCGCGCTCCTCGCCCACGGCATCACGGACGAGTCGTACGCCCTCACGACGGCGCGCTTCGCGCGGCAGCCCGCCCACCCGGCCTACTTTGCCGGCTCGGCGGCCGCGACCTACGTCGCCTGGTACCTGGGCGCTGCCGCCGGCGGCATCCTCGGCGGCCGCATCCCCGACCCTCACCGGTACGGGCTCGACTTCGTGTTCCCGGCCGTGTTCATCGCGATCCTCGCGCGGACGATCCAGGCGCCGTGGCAATGGGCGGTGGCGGGGGTCGCGGCCCTCGTGGCGCTCGCCGTGAAGGGCGCGGTCGGGGGCACGTGGCACATCGCGGTGGCCGGCCTCGGCGCCTCCGCCCTCGGCATCTGGCTCGCGCCGGGCACCGCGCTCGGGAGCGCGGCGCCGGCGCCGGATCCCCGCAGCCCGCCGGCGCCGCGGTGATCAGGCCCGGGCTTCTGCTCACGTTCGCCGCCATGGGCGCGGCGACCTACCTGACGCGCGCGCCGCTGCTGCTCGCGCTGGCGCGGCGGCGGCTGCCGGGCTGGGTCGAGCGGTACTTCGCGGCGCTCCCGATCGCCTTGCTGACGGCGCTCGCGCTGCCCCTGGTGATCCTCGGCTCCGGGGACGGCGCGCCAGCGTGGGTGACCGATCTTCCGGCGGCCGCGGCCGTCGCCGTCCTCGCCCGCCGCACGGGACACCTCTTGGTGGCCGTCGCGGGCGGTGTGGTCCTCGCCGCCGCGCTGCGCGCCCTGCTAGGATAGGCGCGTGAGCCTCACGAGCCGCCACAGGCTGCCAGAGGCCGCTACGGGCCGCCACAGGCCGCCACAGGCCGGCGGCCGTCCAAGCTGCCGTCCAAGCGACGCCGTCCAATCGACGCTGTCCAATCGATGGCGACCGATCCGGGCCGCCCGATCAATCTCGGCGGCAGCGAGGGTAGCCCGCTGAGCGTCGGCGCGGCCGAGTCGTTCACGGTGGAGGAGCGGGCTCGGCTGGCCCCCTACTTCACCAGCGTCGACACCCCGGTCTTCGCGCTCGTCAACCTTCCCGAGGTCGTCAAGGGCGCCCTCTTCGCGCGCTACTCGCGCTCCCCCAAGTCTCTCCGCCGGCTGTTCCTCGACGAGTTCGCGGGCACGGCGGCGCTGGCGGGGGAGGGGACCGCCCCCGCCGGGGACGTCGGCACCGCGCGAGCGGAGAGCCTCTTCGAGCGCGTCTTCGTCGAGTACGGGGACGACTCGGTGGCGCAGCTGGGGGGCGTCCACCTCGCGTGCGAGGGCGTCTCCAACGTGCTCACGAAGCTCCTCGAGTGGGGCCGTCTCATGGCCTACCTCGAGCAGTCGACCCGCTACGTCCCCTACGCCGACCGGCCCGGCGGGCGCTGGCGCTACCACGTGCCGGCGGAGATCCGCGCGACACCGCTCGAGCGCGAGTTCGAGTCGACGCTCGACCTCATGTTCGAGACCTACGCCCGGTGGCTCGAGCCGATGCAGGAGCACTTCCGCCGGCGCCACCCGCGTCAGCCGTCGGACTCCGAGGTCGTCTACCGGAACACCATCCGGGCGAAGGCGCTCGACACTCTCCGCGGGCTCCTTCCGGCCGCGACGCGGTCGAACGTGGGGCTCTACGGCACGGGCCAGGCGTACGAGGCCCTCCTCCTGCGCCTTCGCGCGTCGCCGCTCGCCGAGGCGCGCGCGTGCGCGGACCTCATGCTGACCGAGCTGCGCAAGGTGATCCCCGCCTTCCTCCGGCGCGTCGACGCCCCCGACCGCGGCGGCGCCTGGTCAGCCTACCTCGCGGCCACGAGCGCGGCCGCGGAGTCGGCGGCCGCACGCGCGCTCGGCCAGATCGCTCCGGAGCCGCGCCCGGAGGTGGTCCTCGCGGACTTCGATCTCGAGGGCGAGGTGAAGGTCGTGGCCGCTGCGCTCTACGCGGCCTCGGGCCACCCCGACGACCAGCTTCTCGCGCTCGCCCGCCGGATGACCGCCGAGGAGCGAGCGGCGGTCCTGCGCGCGTACGTGGGCGAGCGCGGGAACCGGCGGCACAAGCCGGGGCGCGCCTTCGAGCGAACGAGCTACCGGTTCGACGTCCTCACGGACTACGGCGCGTTCCGCGACCTCCAGCGGCACCGGCTCCTGTCGCTCGAGTGGCAGCCGCTCGGTCCCCGGCACGGCTACGCCATTCCCGAGGCGGTGGAGGAGAGCGGCGGCGGCGCCGACTGGCGACGGGTCATGGAGGCCTCGGCCGCGCTCCACGACGCGGTGTCGGCCGCGGGCCTCGCCCCGGCGGCGCCCTACGCCGTGTGCATGGCCTACCGGATCCGCTTCTACATGGAGATGAACGCCCGCGAGGCGATGCACGTGCTGGAGCTCCGGACCGCGCCCCAGGGCCACCCCGCATACCGGCGCGTCTGCCAGGCGATGCATCGCCTCATCGCCGAGCAGGCCGGCCACCACGGGCTCGCGGAGGCCATGCGCTTCGTCGACCACTCGGCCGTCGAGCTGGAGCGGCTCGAGGCGGAGCGGCGCACCGACGCCCGTCGGCGCGCGCTATCGGAGGCCGGGCCGACCGAGCGCGGGTGAACCGTGCGAGCCGCTCGGGCGGCTCGAGCTCAGGCCCGAGCGTCCCGGGACACATCGCCCGCGTCGGCCTCGATGAGGGCAGCCAGCTCCCCGAGCCCCGCGAGACACCGCGGTCGCCGCAGGCGACGAACGGGCACTGCCGCTGCGAGCCGCGCGCACTGGGCGAGGAAGCCGGGCGAGCCGAGCCGCTCGAGCGCCGGCGCGACATAGGAGTGCTGGAGCAGCTCGAAGACCGCCGCGTGGCCGCCGATGGGCTCGAGGCCCAGCGACTCGGCGTCGGTCAGGACGTAGACGCGCCGTAACGGCCGTGGGGATGTCGCCGCGGTGTCCGCGACCCGCGCGCGCTTCTCCTCGCTCGCGTGGATGCGGGGCAGATCCTCGGGGCTCTCGCCGAGCGCGGTCACCGCATCGGGCCAGAGCTTGAGCTGGGAGAGCCCCGGCAGGGCGGCCGGTCCGCCCGAGGCCCCCAGGTCCACGGCCACCACGTCGTCCGCGACGACGGCACAGCCTCGCGCGTGCAGCGTCGCGGCCGTGGTCGATTTTCCGTGGCCAGAGGGGCCGAGGAACGCCACCACGCCGCCGTCGAGGCTCACGGCGCTCGCGTGGAGGACCAGGAGTCCACGCTGGTGGAGGAGGAGCGCGAGCACCGGTCCCAGCAGATAGAGGCGCAGCAGGTCTAGGGCCCCCACGGGCCGCGGGTCGAGCGTGATCTCGCGCCCGTGGCGGAGGAGAACCGCGCCGACGTCCGGCCAGTAGAGTCGGGCCTCGCCGGCAGTCATGCTGAGGAGGTTGCCGCTTGTCGGCGGGGCGCTTGGCACCTCCGGGACGGGCCCGAGGCGAACCACTACGTCGGACGGGGCCGGTCCCGGAGTGAGCTCCGGCAGTGCCAGGGCAGAATGGATGCCCAGGCCGTAGGCAACGTAGGTGAACACGGTTTGCCGGCTCGGCGCGTGGGCTCCTCGAAGCCTGACCGTCAGGCCACGGGCTCGTCCTCGCGCACGGCGAGCTCGAACCGGAGAGTGTGGGTCTCCCCGCGGAGCGCGGTCAGCTCGCGCTCGAGGGCCTCCAGCCGAGCCCTCTGGGCCTGCACCAGGCCGTGGAGGCCCTGAATGGCGGCGAGGGCGACGCCGCCGGCGTCGAGCGGGAAGATGTGGCGGTCGTCCGCGCCCAGGCCGAAGGCGGCGGCGAAGTCCTGGGCCATCGGGCCGAGGTGGCGGGCGGCCTCCCCCTTGTAGGACCAGCGCTCGATCGGCAGCGCCGCGACCGCGGCCAGAATCGCGCGCGGGTCGACCGGCGCGAAGCCTTCCTTGAGGTTCCGGTCGCTTTCGTCTGTAGTCGGACTGATTTGGCCGAAGGTGAGCGCGGGCACGCGCCCGTGTTCGGTGAGCCGCGGGCGCGCGTACGGTTTCCGCGCGCTCCCGGGCGCCTGCTGCGCGGGCCCGGCCGCCGGCTGCCCATCCGTGACGTCCGGCTCGTTCATCGGTGTCTGGTCCGGAATGCTCGGGTCCATGGCGCCCCTCCCGAGAGCTGGTGGATCAGGCGGGCCCCGCCGCCCACCGCAGGCATGGGGTGAGGGAAGCGTACGCGACGTCGGGGCCCATCATGCGCCCATGCGGTCGTCAGCTTCAACAGATCCGGCCGTCAGGCCACGAGCGCTCTCTCGCGTACCGCGAGCTCGACCCGGAGGGTGGCGGTCTCCCTGCGGAGGACCGTCAGCTCGCGCTCGAGGGCCTCGAGCCGGGTCTCCTGGGTCTGTACCAGGCCGTGGAGGCCCTGAATGGCGGCGAGGGCGACGCCGCTGGCGTCGAGGGGGAAGATGTGGCGATCGTCCGCCCCGAGGCCGAAGGCGGCAGCGAAGTCCTGGGCCATCGGGCCGAGGTGGCGGGCGGTCTCGCCCTTGTAGGACCAGCGCTCGATCGGCAGCGCCGCGACCACGGCCAGGACCGCCCGCGGATCAACCGGCGCGAAGCCTTCCTTCAGGCTTCGATCGCTCGGTGTCGAAAGATCCTGCAGTGTTCCCTGCGCGATCTTCCCGTGCTCGGTGAGCCGGGGCGTGACGTAGGGCTTCCGCTCCGACTCCGGCCGCCGCGGTTCCGGGGATTCCGTCTTCTCTG
>JBGQGN010000282.1:0-5471 GCA_041497395.1 Methylomirabilia bacterium | reverse complement strand
GCTTCAGGCGGAGCTTCAAGTCGGCCCGGGCCGGGTCGTGAGGAGCCAGCCAGTCCGCGCCGAGGGCCCCCGCCAGGAGCGCCGCCAGCACGATGACTCCGGCGGCCGCCCGAGGCCGGCGGAGGGCGCGCCAGACTCGGCGCGATCCGGTCTCTCCCGCCTCGATCATTCGCGAACGCTGGCGCGAACGCTGGCGCGAACGCCGGCCGGATCCGCCACCCGCCGCGTCACGGCAGCCGGATCCGAGGGTCGATCAGGACGTAGCTGACGTCGACCAGCAGGTTGACCAGGATGAATCCGCTCGCCGTCACCAGCACGCACGCCTGGACCAGCGGCGTGTCGCGCGCCGAGATCGCCGACACCACCAGCTGGCCCACGCCGGGATAGCCGAACACGGTCTCGGTGATCACCGAGCCGCCCAGCAGGAGCCCCACCTGGAGACCGATCACGGTCACCATCGGCACGAGGGCGTTCCGGAGGGCGTGGCGCCCGAGGACCAGGAGCTCCCGCACACCCTTCGCGCGGGCCGTCCGCACGTAGTCCTGGCCGAGCACCTCGAGCATGCACGCCCGCGTCATCCGGACGTTGTAGGCCGTGAGGAAGCTGGCCAAGGTGCAGGCCGGCAGGACCAGATGGCGCCACGTCCCCGCGCCCGACGTGGGGAACCACCCGAGCTTGAAGGCGAAGGTGTAGATCAGCAGGAGCCCGGTGACGAACACCGGCACCGAGATTCCGAGAAGCGTCACCGTCAGGATCGATTCGTCGGTCACGGAGCGGTGCCGGACGGCCGAGACGATGCCGCCGGCGGTCCCGAGCGCCACCGACAGCGCCAGGGCCACCGCGGCCAGCCGGAGCGTGTACAGGAAGGCGTCCAGCACCTGGGGCATCACCGGCCGCCGGTCGATCCACGAGTCACCCAGGTCGCCCTGCACGACGCGGCGGAGAAACATGCCGTACTGGACCCAGGGCGGCTGGTCCAGGCCGAACTCCCGCCGGATCGCGGCGACCTGCTCCTGGGAGGGGCTGCTCGCCGCCAGCATGACCGTGACATCGCCCGGGGCGAGGTACATCATGCCGAACACGACGAACGTGACCCCCGCCAGGAGCAGCAGCATCCCCAGCAGCCGCTTGACAAGGTAGCCGGCCAGACCCGTGGCGCCCGAGGCGCCCATGCCGATTCCGTTCTACGGCTTCGGCCCGAGCCAGGCGCGCGTGTACGTCTGCGTGTACCACTCGTCCGGATGCAGGACGAGGCCGTTGACGTTGGCCTGGGCGCTCGTGTTCCGGAACGATGCGTAGAGCGGCAGTCCGAGCGCCTGGTCCCGGTAGATCTGACCCATCTTGCAGTAGAGCTCCTTGCGCTTGTCCTTGCTCGAGTCGCGCTGGGCGGCCAAGATGACCCCGTCGAGCTCGGGGCTCGCGAACCGGGGGCTGTTCTGCCCCGCCGGCGGGAGGTTCGTGCTCAGGAAGAAGGTCGCCTTCAGGTCGGCGTCGGCCGTCGCCACGCCGTACCCGTGGAAGATCATGTTGTAGTCGCCTTCCGGGCTCTGCAGGATCTTCATGTAGGTGGCGAACTCGTTGGCGTTCACCTTCATGTCGACGCCGACCGCCCGGAGCTGGGCCTGGATCGCCTCGGCGACCTCCCCGTTGCGCGGGTCGCGCTGCGGATTCACCACCAGCGTCAGCGTGAGCGGCCGGCCGTCCTTCTCGAGGATGCCGTCCTTGCCCGGCCGGTAGCCGAGCTCCGCGAGGCCCTGCTTGGCCCGGGCGAGGTTGTAGACGGGAAAGCCCACGTCGCACGCGCCGAACACGCTCGGGTTGAAGAGCCCGGTCGCCACCTGGCCGATGTCGGCCGTGATGACCTCCTCGACGATGCTCTTGACGTCGATCGCCTGCGAGAGCGCGCGCCGGAGCCGCGCGTCGTCCGTCGGCGCCTTCATGGCGTTCCAGTGCACGTCGACGTCCCGGTACGTCGGGACCCGGTTCACCCGGAGCTTCGGGTTCTTGCGGAGGGACGCGATCGCGCTCGGCGGCGTCTCGAAGAGCACGTCCGCCTCGCCGCTCTCGAGCGCCAGCACCCGGGTCGCCTCCTCCGGGACCACCTTGAACACCAGGAAGTCGAGATAGGGCGGGCCGTTCCAGTAGTCCGCGTTCCGCGCGAGCTTCACGTGCTGGCCGCGCACCCACTCGACGAACTTGAACGGTCCGGTCCCGGAGGGATGGAGCCCGTAGTCCTTGCCCCACTTCTTGATCTCGCCGGAGTCCGGGATCAGGGTCGCCAGCGACTGGGCGAGGGTGTCCACGAGGGCGGCGTTGGGCTCGCGCGTCTCGATGACGAGCGTGTACCGGTCCACGACCTGGATCGGCGTCTTGACCATCTTGATGACCGCCGCGTCCCGCGCCAGGTCGGCGGGGTTCAGCTGCCGCTCGTACGTGAACTTCACGTCCTCGGCGGTGAACTCGTTCCCGCTGTGGAACTTCACGCCCTTCCGGAGCGTGATCTGGAGCTTCGTCGGGTCGAGGAAGCGCCACGACTGGGCGAGGTGTCCGTGGAGCACGCCCTTCTCGTCCTTCCGGAACAGCGGCTCGTAGATGTTCGCGAACACCCGGACCGAGAACCCGACCGCCGGGTGCGGATCGAAGGTGGAGACGTCCGACGGCGTGATCACCGTCAGCGTGCCGCCTCGACGCGGCTGATCCTGGGCGCTCGCCCCGGACACCGACACCAGCGCGCACGCCAGGCTCGCCACCAGCCCGAGCACCCACCGCAAGATCCGTCGCCTCATGGAAGCCTCCTGTCTCAGGATCACTGAGTCACCTGCTCTTGGAGTTCGGCCGCTCCGTCCGAGCCGCCGTCTGCCAGCCTTCCCTCCGACCCCTGGCCGACCCCTGGCCGACCCCTGGTTTCGCCATTCGGTCAGCGCGTCGTCCGGACGAGCGCCTCCTCGTACGGGAACCGCGCCGAGTTCTGGTACTCGAGGACGAACTCCGCCGGCCGCCCGGTGTCCTGGTAGTAGGTCCGGCGGAACATCAGCACCGGGCTCCGGGTCCCGAGACCGAAGCGTCGCGCGACCTCGGCCGGCGCCGCCACGGCCATCACGACCTGGTGCGCACGGATCAGCCGGATTCCCGCCTCGTGCTCGACCCGCTCGGAGACGGTGAGCTCCGGCGGCCGGCTGAGGTCGAGCCGCTCGGCGATCTCCCGGGGCAGGTAGACGCGCCCGTAGCGGAACGCGCGGCCCCGGATCGTCCGCAGCGAGCGATAGCAGTACACCTGGGTTCGCGCCGGCAGGCCCAGGGCCCGGCTCGTCTCGGCCGGCGCTTCCACGAAGCCCTGCTCGAGGACCTTCAGGATGCTGGGCCGCCCCGCGACGTAGGGCTCGTTGATCGGCTGGGTGATGCGCACCCCCACCTGCCGGTAGCCCGGGCTCGCGAAGGTGCCGCGGCCGACGAGCGAGTAGATCAGCCCCTCGTCCCGCAGGAGGGCCAGCGCCTCGCGCAGCGTTTCCCGGCTCACCCGGAACTCGGTCGCCAGGGCGGGCTCCGACGGCAGCCGCGCCGCCCGGCCCGCCGCGCCGGCGGCCAGGCGCCGGCGGAGCGCGTCCGCGATCTGGAGGTAGCGGGGGACCCGCCCCCCGAGCCGCGTCTCCATCAGGACCGTCGCGCTTGTCGCCATCGGTCTAGTTGTCTAGACAATATCGGTAGCATCGGGGTCGGAACGTGTCAAGCGCGTCGTCGATCGCGCGTCGTCGACGGGGGACCGCTCGTACCGAAGCAGCGCCCGCGCCTTGACGGCGCCGTCGTCGTCGACGCAGTATCGCTCCGGGTGGACCGGCACGTATTCGATCTAAGGCATGTCGACGAGGCACACTCCCGCTTCGAGGACCTGCTGTCGGCGGCCATCGCCGCCAGCGAAGGAGACGAGGGCATGGAGCCGGACTGGAGCGAGGTGGTGCAGGCGGTCGGCCGCGCGGAGGCGTTCGGGACCGTCGGAGTCGCCCTCGAGGGTCCGGGCGGGCGGCGCTGGTCGCACCACGGCCACCGCCGGTTCAGGGCGGCGAGTGTGGTGAAGATCCCGCTGATGATCGAGGTGTACCGCCGCGTGGAAGTGGGCACGCTCCGCCTGGACGAGCCGCACGTGCTGATCGACACCGACCGGGCGGCCGGGAGCGGGGTGCTCCTGCATCTGCACGCGGGACTGGCCCCCTCCATCGAGGACCTCGTCTACCTCACGATGAGCATCAGCGACAACACCGCGACGAACCTCCTCATTCGGCGAGTGGGAATGGCCGCCGTCAACCAGGCGATCCAATCGCTGGGGATGACGGACTCGACGCTGGCCCGGGAGATGAAGGGCCGGCCTGCCGAGCCCGGAGAGGAGGAGAACTGGGCCACGCCCGAGGACTACCTGCGGGTGATCCGCCTGCTCCTCGACGGGCAGGCGACCGGCCCCACCGGCACCGCCGCGATGATCATGATGCTGGAGCGCCAGCAGAACGGGCGGCGGATCGGCCGGTACGTGCCGGAGACGCCCGGGGTGCGCTGGGGCTCGAAGACGGGTGGGCTGAAGGGTGTGACGAACGACGTGGGATTCGTGACGGGTCCCCGGGGTCGGCTGATCCTCTCGGTGTTCTGCGAGGGCATGGCCGACCTCCACGTGGGCGAGCGGTGCATCGGCGACATCGCCCGCGGGGCCATGCGCGCGACCGGCGTCGTGACGCCGCTCGATGCCGCGGCGCCCCGGGTGTCGTCGGGCGGGCGATGATGCGGGCCGGTGACGGGGGGGGCGTTCGCCCGGCGTGATCGCGACGCTCCGGCCGTGATCGGCTACGTCGTCCGGCGCGTCCTGTCCATCGCGCCGATCATGGTCGGCGTGTCGTTCCTCGTCTTCCTGATGCTCCACCTGGTCCCGGGCGACGTGGCGGAGATCATGGCCGCCCGCAGCCAGGCCGGCGGCGGCCCGGACGCCGTCGCCCGGGTGCGGCACGAGCTGGGCCTCGACGTCCCATTCCACGAGCAGTACTTCCGCTTCGCGGCGCGCGCGCTCACCGGAGACCTGGGCCGCTCCTACTACACGAATCGCCCGGTCCTCACATCGGTCGTCGAGATGCTGCCGTACACCGTGCGGCTCGCGCTCGCGGCCATGGGCATCACCGGAGTGGTGGGAGTGGGCCTCGGGCTCCTGGCGGCGGTGTACCACGACACGTGGGTGGACCGGCTGGCCATGCTCCTGTCGCTGGGCGGGCTCTCCATCCCGATCTTCTGGTCGGGGCTCCTGCTGATCCTCTTGTTCGCGGTCACCCTCCAGTGGCTGCCGATCACGGGCGGCACGGAGTGGCAGCGGCTGGTGCTGCCGGCGGTGGCGCTCGGCTACGATGGGGCCGCGTTCGTGGCGCGCCTGACGCGATCGAGCATGCTCGAGGTCCTGCGTCAGGACTACATCACGACCGCCCGGGCCAAGGGGCTTCGCG
>JBGQGN010000281.1:0-5520 GCA_041497395.1 Methylomirabilia bacterium | reverse complement strand
TCGGCCCGGTAGGGTACGGAGCCGCCGTCGCGACCGAGGAACCGGCCGAGCAGGTCGTCGAGCTCCCGATGAGCCTCGAACATGGATCCGAACGGGAATCGCCGCGTCAGTGCAAACATCGAATGAGCTCCTCCAACGTTGTAGTGATTCCGGGCGCTCATGCACCCCGGGAGCGTTCTCGGCCCCACTGTTGAAGTAGCAGGCCTTCGCGACCTGTCAAGAGACGGCCGAGACGAAGCAGGAAGCCTCGAGTGTCGGGCGACCGACAGGTCCGGAGCCCGGCGGAAGGCTCAGCCCGCGGGCGGGTCGCCCGAGCCTCGGCGCTCGAGCGCGTAGAAATCCGAGCGGTCCTGGGTCACCACCTCGACCCGCTGGGGACGGTCCTCACGCATCACGTCCAGCAGCACCCGCTCACCGGGCTCGTGGCGCCAGAGCGCCGCGTAGAGATCGCGGCGACTCGAGACCTCCTGGTCGTCCACACGCACGATCACGTCCCCGTCCAGCAACCCGGCGCGCTCCCCCGGACCGTCGGGCACCAGCCCCGCGACGATCAGCCTCTCTTCGAGGGTGTGGGGGAACACGCCGATCCACGCTCGGCGCCGCCGGCTCGTCACGCGCCCGAAGCGGAGAAGCTCGGACCGGTGCCGCGTGTAGTACTCCACGGGGATCGCCAGCGACTCGCGGCCGATACCCTCGAGGTTGAGGGACACCACGCCCACGACGGAACCTCGGAGGTCGAACAGGGGCCCGCCGCCGAACCCTGGATTCGCGGCGCTCGAGACGATCCCACGGTCCAGCAGGTACTCCCAGTACGCCTCGAACTCGCCCAGATCGGTGACGATGCCCCCCGCGACCCTCCGCTCCGTGGGGCCCGTCGCGGCGATCACGAAGACGGACGCTCCGAGCGTCACCTCGTCCGAAGACGCGAGCCGCGCCGCGGGAAGCCCGGTCGCAGGCACACGCAGAAGCGCGAGCCCGCTCTCGAAGTCCTGCGCCGCAACCTTGGCGTCCAGACGGCGGCCGTCGGTCATCGTGACGCGGACCCGGCGGGCCCCCATCACCACGTAGTTGACCGTGAGCAGGAACCCCCCGGACTCCACCACCACCGCCGACCCCATGCGCTCCGTCCCCAGGATCCGCGCGGAAGGATGCGCGGCTGCGACCCGCGCGGTCACGTGCGCGGTCACCGGCAGGAGCGCCTGGACTAGACCGACGCTGGCGTCCACTCCGTCACGCCCCCCGGCGGAGAACCTGCCCGATGACCGGCACCTCGGCAATCTTCTCCGGGGCCAGCGCCTCCCGGTAGAGGCCGCGCGGCCGGGGGAACGTCGGCCGAAGCGTCATCACCCCGTCGGGGGTCACGACCACGTCGACCGCGATGTCGTGGGGCCGCATCTCGATCGCCTCCGGAAGGATCTGCACGGGGTGAACCGTCGTGACGATCGGCGTCTGCGGCCCGACCCGGCCCGCCTCGGCAAGCAACCCGTACTCGAGGTCCGAGAAACCTCCGCCCTTCCCCACGCGGGCGCCGCGCGCGTTCACCGCGACGGCTCCGCACACGATGAGATCGATGGGCGGCAGGTCCTCGATGCCGACCGGGCGGCCGAGGCGCTCCGCGCCCCGGATCGAGGCCGCCTGGAGAGCCTGCTTGCCCAGGCGGGCCGGGTCCAGCTCGAGGAAGCATTCGAGGCTCCTGAGCCTCGGCACCGCCATGTAGACCACCTTGCCCTCCCGGAGCGCCATCCGGCGGACCGGGAGCTGTGGCGCGTCGGGATTGATCTTGACCGCCCGGGCCTCCTGCCAGATGCGCAGACCCTGGAGGTGGAGCGCCGCCCGTTCGGCGCCGACGAAGTTCGGGACCCGTCCGCTGGCCCCCGGGAACCGGGCGACACCGCGGATCTCCATCTCGCGCCAGACTCGGGCGCGAGCCTCGGCCTTCGACAGCGTCTGCGCGCCGTCGGGCACGACGAACGTGGCGAGGCTAGTCGCGACCGCCCCCGCACGGACTCGCGAGCCCGGAACGGGCGGTCCGGCGGAGCGGAGCGACGCGATGAGGTGACGCGGAAAGGTTCCGCGCATCGGAGGCGTTTACCACGCGGCGACTCTAGATCGCGCGTGGCCGCGTGTCAACCCGCGCGACCTCCTCGACCGCGCGTTCTTTGCCGACGGCGTGAACATCGGCCGCCCGGAAGAGATGCTCCGAGTCGTCGGCACCGCGCCGGGCGGCGACGCGGGTCGCTTCCTCAAGGACGACGAGGCCGGCCGCGGCCGGCAGGCGGTCCTGGACGACTACGAGACGGCCGTGTCGCAGCACGGCATCCGCGCGATTCCAACCGTGGTCGCGCCCGACGGCCGCCGGGGCATCGGCGCCGTCCCTTTATCGGAGCACCAGCGCGTCCTCGGCGTCTGATCGGTCGCTCCCGCCGGCTGCGCCTGGCTCAAGCGCCGGTAGAGCGGCAGCAAGGTCGGCGCCTCGGCGGAGAGAAAACCGTCGAAGTGCTCACGCACCCCGGGTTCGAGATGCAACACTCCCGCCCCGAGGAACGCGCGCCGGGCTCCGCCGCCCCGCGGACGACCGCCTCGCGCGGTACGTGACCGGCCCCCAGCAAACAGAGGTGTCGTGAGGGGACGACCGGACGACCGTCGAGTCTACCGGTTGAAGGACTCTCTCCCGCCGCCGCCCGGGCCTCGGCGGTCATCCCGGGGACCGCGTCCTGGAGGCCGACCTCCGCCTCCGCCTCCACCCGCCTGGGACCGCGCCTGATCGACCACGAGGTTCCGGTCTCGGAATACCCGTCCGTTCAGCTGATCGACCGCCCGGGTCGCCTCCTCCGGCGTCGACATCTCCACGAAGCCGAACCCTCGCGGCCGCCCGGTGAACTGGTCCGTCACGATCCGGACCGACTGGACGGTTCCGGCCTGCTGGAAGAGCTCCCGAAGGTCCTCCTCCGTGGCCTGGTAGGACAGGTTGCCTACGAAGAGCTTGGCGGACATCGGTCACCTCCGGCCTCGGGGAGAGACAAGAAAGCCCCCCGAGAGGCGCGCCTCTCCGAGGGCCGGTAGCGGACGGACAGAACGTCGCTCAAGAAGAGCCCCGTGGAGTGCGAAGAACGTACTCGGGGCCCGGGACCGGTGTCAAGCGGATTCCCGTCTAGAGGTACACGCCCCGGCTCGCTCCCCCGTCGACCGTGATCGAGGCCCCGGTGAGGAAGCCCGCCCGCTCGGAGGCGAGGAACAGGACCAGGTCCGCGACATCCTCGGGCCGCCCGATACGCCCGAGCGGCTGCTTCCCCGCCACCTCGGCGCGGAGCACCTCCACGGACTGCCCCTGGGCCTGGGCCTGCTGGGCCACCAGGCGGTCCCACCGCTCGGTTGCGGTCGCCCCGGGACTCACCGCGTTCACCAGGATCCCGTCCGGAGCCCCGAGGTCGGCGAGGGCCCGGGTGAAATTGATCAGCCCGGCATTGGCGATCCCCCCCGCCATGTAGGTGGTGGCGGGGTTCCGGGCCGCCGCGCCGATGATGTTGACGATCCGCCCCCAGTGCCCGGTCCGCATGACCGGGATCGCCGCCTGCGCCATCCGTACGTAGCCGAGAATCTTCAGCCGCCAGTCGTCCGCCCACGCCTCGGCCGGCGTCGTCAGGAAGTCCCCGCCCCGGATCGCGCCCGCGTTGTTCACCAGGATCTCGAGTCGTCCGAACCGGGCCACGACGGCCTCCACGACCCGGCGCGCTGCGTCGGGCTCGGCAAGGTCGGCGGTCAGAGTCAGCACCTCGGCGCCCTTGGCCCCCAGCGACTCCGCGGTCTCCCGGAGAGCCTCCGCCCCTCGCGCGGCGATCGCGATGCGACAGCCCTCGCTCGCAAATCCGGCCGCGACCGCCCGGCCGATGCCCTTCGATCCCCCCGTCACCAGCGCAACCCGCCCCGAGATCCCGAGCTCCACGATCGTCCTCCTTGTCAGCCCGTCAGCGCGCCCGGGCCACGTAGGCCCCCGCCTGCTCCCCCGCGAGCCGGCCGAACGCGGCCCCGGCCATGAGCCCCGTGCCCCCGGGGTAGTTCTCGTAGAAGAGGCCGCCCACCAGCTCACCGGCGGCGAGCAGTCCGGGAATCGGCCGGTCCTCGGTGTCGAGGACCTCGGTTCGCGGCGTCACCCGGAGACCGCCGAACGTGAAGGTGATCCCGCAGGTGACCGCGTACCCGACGAAGGGCGGAGTGTCGAGCGTCTGCGCCCAGTTCGACTTGGGCGGAACGACGCCCTGCGTGCCCTTGCCGTCGAGCACCGCGGGATTGAATTCACCCGGAGCGACCGCCCTGTTGAAGTCGGCCACCGTCCGGACGAGGCCGCGCGGGTCGATGTCGAGCGTCCGAGCCAGCTCCTCGATCGTCCCCGCCTCGCCCTTGGTCACCTCGCGGATCCGGTACTCCTCCCGCAGGATCGGCACGACCTTCTGATCGAAGATCTGGAACGCGAGACGCTGGGGCTGCCGGAGGATCTCCCGCCCGTACTTCGCGTACGTGTAGTTCCGGAAGTCGGCGCCTTCGTCCACGAACCGCTCCCCGCGGACGTTGACGATGATGCCGAGGGGATACGAGTGCTTCTGGAACATGTCGCCCACCCGGCGGTCGCCGAAGGGCGGGGAGCCCGCATCCCAGGCCACCGCGTGGCAGCCGGACCAGTTGCCGTAGGGCTGAGCGCCGACCTCGAGCGCGATGCGGATCCCGTCGCCCGTGTTGTGGCGCGTGCCGCGGACGTGGGCGAGCTCCCAGCCGGGGCCAAGGTACCGGGCGCGCCACTCCGGGTTCGCCTCGAATCCGCCCGACGCCAGGACCACCGACCGGGTCGCGACCTCGAAGAAGCCGTCCGGACCCCGGCAGGTCACGCCGCGGATCGCGCCGCGCCCGTCGAGCAGGAGCCCCGTCGCCTTGGTCCCGTAGCGCACGTCGACACCCAGCCGCCCGGCGCCCTCGTAGAGGGCCTCGATCAGCCCCGGACCGCCACCGACCGCTTCCACGTTGAGCCCGCCCCAGAAGCGGTGCTTGCCGCCGACGTGGTAGGACTGGCGCGCCATCATGAGGATCCACCGCACCCCGTGACCCCGCATCCACACGACGGTCGGGCGGGACCGGCGGATCAGGACGTCCGCCAGGTCGGGATCGCTCAGCCCCTCCGTCAGCCGCATGAGGTCGCCGAGGAACTGGTCGGTGGTGTACGGCGGCACGTCGACGGCCGCCGCCTCCTCATCCGTGAGGTCGGCGAGCACGTCCCGCCGGAGATCGTCGAGCCCCGCGTGAGTGAACCGGAAGCCGCCCGCGGTGAAGAACGAGTTCCCGCCGCGCTCGTGCGGGGGCGCCTTCTCGAGGAGCAGCACCCGCGCGCCGGATTCCCGGGCCGCCAGGGCCGCGCAGAGCGCGGCGTTCCCGCCGCCCACGACCACCACGTCGAGCTCACCCTCGCGCGTCACGCTCGCGACCTCCGTCATTGGGGCAGATGGGGGGTCAGATGGGGACCTCCGTCCCCAC
>JBGQGN010000280.1:0-5534 GCA_041497395.1 Methylomirabilia bacterium | reverse complement strand
TGGCCCCCGAGCCGAGGAGGTGCTCTGATAGACGCGCTGATCGGCCCGCTCCGCTGGATCCACATCCTCGCCGGGGCGCTCGCGCTGGTCGTCGCGCCCGGCGCGATGCTGACGGTGAAGGGCGGGCGCGTCCACCGGCGCTGGGGAAAGATCTATTTCTGGCTCATGGCGGTCGTCGCCCTGACGGCCGTCGTGCTCGGCCTCTGGCGTCCGGTGACCTTCCTCGTCCTGGTCGCGGTCTTCAGCTTCTACGCGGCGTTCACGGGCTACCGCGTGCTCGGCCGGAAGCGTCCCGATCGGGACGACCGGCCCGCGCCGCTCGACTGGCTCGCCGCCGGGTTCACGCTCGTGGCGAGCCTCGCCCTCGTCGGACTCGGGCTCCGGCCCCCGTCGCCGTCCTGGGCGCCCCGGCCGACGGTCGCCGTCGTCCTCGGCGCGATTGGCGTCGCGCTCGCCGGCCGGGATCTCCGGCGCTTCACGCGGCCACCCCACGACCCGCGCCACTGGTGGTTCCATCACATGACGGGCCTGCTCACCTCCTACGTTGCCGCCGTCACCGCGTTCGCGGCCGTCAACTTCACGTTCCTGCCGACGACGGTCCGCTGGCTCTGGCCCACCCTGATCGGCACGGTGGGCATTGTCGCGTGGGTGCGCTACTACCGCACCCGGTTCGCGCGGCGCCTCCTCACCGCCCCGGGGAGCTGAGCGCCCGAGGTCGACAGGCCGCCCCGGGACGTGGCGCGCCCCGGACCCGACCGCGTGAGGGCCTCGGCGGGGCCGGCCGGGCGCGGAATTCCTGTCCGGCGGCGCGCGGGCCGGTGGGAGACTGAACCCCGAGATGGCCGGGAGGGCCCGTTCCGCCCGCGCCACCCCTGGGAGAACACGATGCTCCGGACCCGCGTCCTCCGCCCGCGCTGGCTCACGATCGCCCTGGTCCTCTGGGCCGCCGCCTGGCTGACCCTGCCGGCGCCCGCCGAGGGGGCGCCGCTTCCACCCGCGCGCGCGTCGACCGCGGATGGGATCGACGGGAGCGCCGTCGAGGCGGGCGTCCTCCGGGAGGCGCTGGTCGCCCAGGGCCTGTCGCTCGCCGATGCCGAGATCGTCCTCGCGCGCCTGACACCCGGCGAGCGCGCTGAGCTGGCCCAGCGTGCCGGGGAGCTCGGCGTGGGCGGGGACCCCTCGCTCCTCCTGATCATCGGCATCATCCTGCTGCTCGCGATCCTTCTCTACCTCCCCATGGCGGGACGCATGCAAGGCTGGTGGCGCTGAGCGGACCCCAGCGGGTTCTCCCGAGTCCGGCGGGTGCCCGGGCGGGCGCGTTGACAGCTGTCGCGGTGCGGCATAGAGTCGCTGAAAGCCCGCCGGCAGGCCCCACCGCGCCGGGCGGGCCAGTTGTTGGTTGCCAGCCAGTTGCCAGCCAGTTGGAGGTAGCAGGCCATGGAAGCACGCGAGTACCACGACGCCTACTCCGAATCACTCGAGGCGGACTTCCAGGAGCTCGAGAGCGCTCTCCTCAGCGACACGGTCAAGATCCTGGCGCCGAGCGAGCCGATCAAGTGCTCGGCCGACACGACGGTGCACGCCGCCATCCTGCAGATGATGGAGAAGCGCCGGGCGTCGGTGGTGATCGTGGACAAGGAAGGCCAGCTGCGCGGGATCTTCACCGAGCGGGATCTCCTCCGCCGGGTGGCGGCGCCGGGCCGGGACCCGAAGACGACGCCGCTCGGCGACGTGATGACCCGCGAGCCCGAGACGCTGGGGCCGGACACCCTGATCGCCTATGCGATCAACCGGCTCCACAACGCGAACTACCGGACGATTCCCCTGATCGACGCCCAGGGGCGGCCGATCGGCGTCATGACGGTGAACGACATCGTCCAGTGGCTGGCGGAGCTCTTTCCCGAGGCGATCCTCAACGCGCCGCCCGGCGGCGCGCTCAAGCGGCCACACGACGTCGACGCGGGCTGAGGCCCGCGCGGCGCCGTCCCCGCGCGGCCCCGCCTCGAACGCCGAAACGCGAACCGCCCCCGGATCTCTCCGGGGGCGGCCTCGTCAGTGAGCGCGCCGTCCGCGCGCGCGGCGGGCGTCGCCGGCCGCTACTTCACCTGCTCGGCCAGATACTTCGCGGCCTTGGCTTGCGCCTCGGAGACGCCGTGCTTGCCGGCGGCGTGGGAGGCCTCGGCCTCCTTGGAGAGCGCCTTGGCTTCCTCGATCATGCCGGCGTTGCGCGCCTTCTGGCGGTCATCGCCCATCCCGGCCTTGGGCTCGGCGGCGGCAATGGCCTCGTTGGCGGCCTTGACCAGCGTGGGACAGCTGAAGGCCCAGGCGGAGCCGACGGCGGCGAGCCCCACCACGAGCGCGAGCGAAAGGGTAACCCAGGTCCGCATGGCATGCCTCCTCATTGGGGTGAGCGTGGACGGCGCGACGACCTCGCCAGGGGAACGGGCGATCGTTGGGCAAGGTTCCCGGGGCGCCGGTGCCCGGGGATGACCTCCCTGGTATAATACCCGCCGCCGTGGCAGAGTACCTCCCCGTTCTCATTTTTCTCGTGATGATCGTGGGTTTCGGCGGCGTGAGCCTCGCCGTGGCCGCCCTGGTCCGCCCCTCGCGTCCGACCCTGGCGAAGCTCCAGAGCTACGAATGCGGGCCGGAGCCCGTCGGGCCCGCCTGGATCCGGTTCCCGGTCGGCTTCTACCTGGTGGCGCTCGTCTTCATCGTCTTCGACGCCCTGGTGGTGTTCCTCTTCCCGTGGGCGCTGGTCCTCCGGGCGCTCGGCTGGGCGGCCTTCGGGCCGATGGTGCTCTTCCTCCTCATCCTCGGCCTGGGCTGGCTCTACGCCTACCGCGAAGGGATCCTTGCGTGGAGATAAAGCCGCCGATCCCGGTGATTCCGCCGCCGGCCTGGGAGGAGGTCAAGGACCTCCAGGAGTGGGTGAAGTACCGGCAGGAGCGGCCGGGTGGGGATCAGGTCTCGGAGGCGGTCGCGGGACTCTGGGACCGCCTCGAGCACTTCCCGGGCGGCTGGCTCGCGGTCAGCTCCACCACCAAGGTCTTCAACTGGGCGCGGAAGTCCTCGATGTGGCCCGTGACGTTCGGGCTCGCCTGCTGCGCGATCGAGATGATGGCGACGTTCGCGTCCCGCTTCGACGTCGAGCGCTTCGGGATGGTGCCGTGGGCGTCGCCGCGCCACGCCGACCTCATGATCGTCTCCGGCACCGTGACCATCAAGATGGCGCCCATGCTGAAGCGCATCTACGAGCAGATGGCCGATCCGAAGTGGTGCATCTCCATGGGCTCGTGCGCCAACTCGGGGGGGCCCTTCCGGCACGGCTACCACGTGGTCAAGGGCGTGGACCGCGTGGTGCCGGTCGACGTGTACGTGCCCGGCTGCCCGCCGACGCCCGAGTCCCTGATGTTCGGCATCCTCAAGCTCCACGAGCGGGTCGCCGAGTACCAGCAGACGGGCCGGCGGAGTGCGCCGGGCGCTCCTCCGGACTGACGTGGCGGACTGACGTGCGCCCGAGAGACGGCCGGAGCGCGGGGTGGGTCGGGGGGCGGCGGAGCGCGCCGCCTCGGGTGGGCCGCTCGCGCCCGTGACCGCCGAGACCGCGATCGCCCGCCTGCGGGAGGCCCTCGGGGTCGAGGCCACCGGCGAGGATCCGAAGCGCCCGCTCGATGCCCGGCACCTCGTGGTGACGGTGCCGGTCGAGCGCTGGATCGAGGGCCTCGGCTTCGCCCGGGACACGCTGGGATGTCGCTACTTCTGCCACCTCACCGCCGTCGACTGGAAGGCGGAGGGGTTCGAGGTCGTCTGCCGGGTGGAGAGCCTCGAGACGCACCTCGGGCTGACCGTCAAGACGCGCATCCCGCGCGAGGCGCCGTGTCCGAGCCTCACCGGCCTCTACCGCGGCGCGCTCTGGATGGAGCGGGAGTGCTACGAGCTGTTCGGGATCCGCTTCGAGGGGCATCCCGACCTCCGGCGGCTCCTGCTTCCGGAGGACTGGGAAGGCTACCCGCTCCGCAAGGACTACGCGGTGGACACGCCGCATCCCCCGTATCGCTGAACCCGCACGGAGGGCCCCGATGATCCACGAGCTCCGCCGCTACACCATCAGGCCCGGCAAGCTCGCCGACTACGTGGACAAGTCCGGCTCGATCGGCCGGCCCATCCGCGGCGACCGCTACGGCCGGCTCCTCGGCTACTGGTCGACGGAGCTGGGGCCGCTCAACCAGGTGGTGCACCTCTGGGAGTTCGCCGATCTCGCGGCGCGGACGACGGCGCGGGCGGGCCTCGCGAAGGACGAGCGCTGGGTCAAGGAGTACCTGCCGGCGAGCGGCCCGCTGCTCGATGCGCAGGAGAACATGATCCTCAGCCCGTTCGACTGGGCGCCGTTCCGGCCGACGACGGGCATGGGGATTCACGAGCTGCGCGTCTACCGGCTCCACCCGGGGAAGACGGCCGCCTACAGCGAGACGATGCGCGAGGCGTTGCCCATCCGGGAGAAGCACTCCGCCCCCGTGGGCTACTGGCTCGTCGAGATCGGCCCGCTCAACACCATCGTCCACCTCTGGGGCTACCGGGACCTCACCCACCGCGCCGAGGTCAGGCGGGCGCTCGCCGCCGACACCACGTGGCAGGCGGCGGCCGGGCGCCTCATGCCGCTCCTCCAGTCCCAGGAGGCGACGATCCTGGTCCCCACGAGCTACTCGCCCTGCCGGTAGCGATCGCGCGATGGACCAGCGACCGGCGGCGATGACGACCGACCCCGGACCCGGGCGGACCGTCGTCGAGTACGGCTACGGGGGCAACGAGCGCCTCGTGATGAACATGGGGCCGCAGCACCCCTCCGCCCACGGCGTCTTCCGGATGATCCTGACCCTCGAGGGGGAGACGATCGTCGCCGTCGACCCGGTGATCGGCTACCTCCACCGCTGCCACGAGAAGCTCGGGGAGACCCTGACCTACGTCCAGTACCCGTCGATCGCCTCGAAGACGGACTACGTCTCGGCGATGACCGCCGAGCTCTGCTACGTGCGCGCGGCCGAGCAGCTCGGCCAGATCGAGGTGCCGAAGCGCGCCCAGTACCTGCGCGTCCTGGCGGCGGAGCTCCAGCGCGTCGCCTCCCACTGCCTCTGGCTCGGCACCTGGTGCATGGACATGGGCGGGGCGCTCGGGGGCGGGGCGACGATGTTCCTCTACTGCTTCCGCGAGCGGGAGATGATCCTCGACCTCTTCGAGGCGCTGACGGGCGCCCGGCTCCTCTACGGGTTCCACCAGGTGGGCGGGACGCGCTACGACATCCCCGCCGGGTGGGCGGACAAGTGCCGGGAGACGATCACCCACATCGAGGGGCGGCTCCACGAGTACGAGGCGCTCCTCGAGGGGAACACGATCTTCCTGGTGCGCACCCAGGGCGTGGGCGTGATCTCCCGGGAGCTCGCCCAGGAGATGGGCGTCTCGGGCCCGCTCCTCCGGGGCTCGGGGTTCTCCCACGACATTCGCCGCGTGGAGCCCTACTCCTCGTACGAGGAGTT
>JBGQGN010000279.1:0-5578 GCA_041497395.1 Methylomirabilia bacterium | reverse complement strand
TTCGTGCGGACCAAGGCGCCGGACCAGACGGAGCTGGCGCTTCGCGCGAAGCTTCCCCGGCGCTACTGGATCGGCTACAACGACCTCCTGGTGGCCTTCGGGCAGAACGTGTGCCGGCCGCTCTCGCCCCATTGCTCCCGCTGTCCGGTGGCCCGCTCGTGTCGGCGGGTGGGTGTCGGTCGGGCCCGCTGAGGCACACGGACCCGCGTCGATGAGGTCTCCGGCGATTCAGGTTGTCCGTGCCGTCCTGCTGGGTCTTCTCCCGCTGGCGCTGGCAGCGGGACTCTGGCGCGTGGAGCGGGATCGCCCCCTCTGGGTCACGCCCGGCGCATCGCCAGTCCCGCATGCCGCCACGGGGCCGCCCCCGACCCTGCCGCGCCTCGTCCTCGCCGTCCACTATCCCTGGTACGGGACGCCCGCAGGACCGACGGGTCGCTGGCGACACTGGAACCACGCGCGCCTCGAGATGCCCCAGGCGCGGATCCTCGGCTTCCATGACCCCCGCCGCGAGGTCGAATCCGGGCGACTCGACGTCGGTGCGACCCACTACCCTGCGGGCGGGCCGTACGACAGCCAGGACCCCGCCCGGATCCGTACCCAGCTTGCCTTGGCCCGAGAGGCGGGGCTGGACGGCTTCCTGGTGTCCTGGTGGGGCCGCGAGAGCGAGGAAGCGCTGGGACTTGCCGCGCTCTTCCGTGACGCCGGCGAGGCCGGCCTGGTCCTGGCGCCGTACTACGAGACGGGAGAGCTCTGGCGCCGGGGCGCCCCGGGCGTGGCGGCGGACCTGGCGAGCCTCCTGGACCGTCACGGGCGCGAGCCCGCCTGGCTCCGTGTTGCCGGCGTCCCCGTGGTGTTCCTCTACGCATCGCACCGGCTGCGACCGCGGGTGTGGGACGCGGTGCGCGCGCGGCTCGCCGCGGAGGGGCGGCGGCTCTTCCTCGTCGCCGACGCGCCGAGTCCGGAGTGGCTGGCCGCGCGGCCGGACTGGCTCCAGCGCTTCGACGCCCTCCACGTGTACACGCCGGTCGTGTGGCTCTCACGGGGCCGGGACGTGAGCGTCGCGTACCGGGCCCTCGGCGACCTCGCGCGCGGGGCCGGGCGGCCCTTCATCCCCGCAGTCGCGCCCGGGTTTGACGACCGCCAGGTGCGAACGCCGGGCACCGTCGTGGATCGCGCCGATGGCATGACCTACGACCAGGGCTGGGAGGCGGCCCTCTCGGTCGACCCTCCGTGGATCCTCGTCTCGAGCTGGAACGAGTGGCACGAGGGCAGCGAGATCGAGCCGAGCGTGGAGCACGGGCGCCGGTACCTCGACGCGACGCGCGCCTGGGCCGAGCGCTTCCGCCAGCGCGGGCCCTGACGGCTGGAGGCGACGCGTTCAGTCACCGGATCAGCTCGTCCGCCTGTGCCAGGACCGGTGGCGGAATCGTTAGCCCCAGGGCCTTCGCGGTCTTGAGGTTGATGACGAGCTCGAACTTGGTCGGCTGCTCGACCGGGAGGTCTGCCGGTCTGGCGCCCTTCAGGATCTTGTCTACATAGGTGGCCGCATGCCGGAAGTCATCGGAGAGGCTTCGCCCATAGGTCACGAGGCAGCCCGCCTCCGCGGTTCCGGCGACCGTCGGGAGTCGGTTCGTGGCCGCGAGGCGCGCGATCCGGGCACGGTGGATCGGGACGGTCCTGGTCGCTTGCTGCGCGGCCTGAGTCGCGGTCGGATTCGGCGTCACGATGATGTCCACCTTGAGACCGAGGAGCTCGGCCGCGAACCCTGGGAGCCGCTCGGGCCTCCCCTCCGCAAACCGATACTCGATCGCGATGTTCTGACCCTCCACATACCCGAGCTCGCGCAACCCCTGCGAGAAGGCCTCCAGAAGATGCGACACCTCCGGTGTGCGCGAGGCGTTGCTGAGCCAACCTATCCGGGGGACCTTCGTCGGTTGCTGTGCGGCGCCGAGGCGCGGCGTGCCGAGGAGGCCGATGGTCAGGATGACCGCGAGGACGAGCCGTGAAGGTGCCAAGCCCCTCCTAGTCGAGCGCGAGATGGCTCAGGATAGCCTAGGACCGCGAGCTCTGCCGGTAGAAGGGATCGAGCGACCTGGGATCGAGCCACCCGTCGTAGAAGCGGCGCACGTGCGGGAGCAGGGCGCGCGACAGTCGGCGGCGATGCTCCTCGTCAGGAGTGAGCGGGCGCCGGAGCGTCGCCGCCAACTCCTCGACGACGGCGGCCTTGTCGATCCGGGTCACGCGCCCGTCCTGGAGCACCACCTCCCCGGCGACCATCACCGTGTCGATGGCCGCCGCGCGGGCGCGGTGCAGGATGGCGTCGAGCACCGGCGTGCCCGCCTCGAGGTAGGGGTGGGCGACGGAGCGCCAGGGCAGCAGCACGAGATCGGCCGCCCGGCCGACCGAGAGCACCCCGATGCGGTCGCCGAATGGCGTGCTGGCGGCGCCGTCCTCGGTCGCCATGCGGAAGACCTGGGCGCTGGTCGGCACGTCGTCGTCCATCCCGGGGACGCGGTGGAGCCGGAGCGCCAGGCGCATCTCCTGGAGCATGTCACGGTCGTCGTTGATGCCGGCCTCATCCAGCCCGATCCCGAGCCGCACGCCGGCCGCCAGGAAGCGGTTCACCGGTGCGATGCCGCTGCGGAGCCGGAGATTCGAGCTCGGATTGGTGCAGATCATGACGCCCCGGCCAGCGACCCGGTCGACGTCCCGCTCGGTGAGCCACACGCCGTGCCCCAAGGTCAGGCGCGGACCCAGGAGGCCCAGCCGGTCGAGGTGCTCCGCCGCGGTACCGCCCGTCCGCCGGCGTGCATACTCGCGCTGGTAGGCGGTCTCGTCGAGATGCACGTGCATCCCCACCTCGTGCCGGGCCGAGCTCTCTCCGAGCGCCGTCAGCGCGGCATCGGAGCACCAGTGGAGGTTGGCCGGGGCGAGCTGGATGCGCGTCCTGTCACCCTGGTTGCGGCCGTGCGCCTCCCAGAGGCTCCGGAAGAGATCGAGCTGATCGGCCACCGGGATCGCCTGTCCGGCGAGGAAGGCGTCGACATCGGGCGCGAGATCCGGCGGCAGGCGCCGGACGAACGCCTGGTCGGCCTCGTACGCGAGCCGGTTCTGGTCCCGGAGCATGTACGAGTACGAGACCCGCATTCCCACGTCCTGGTAGGCCTGGAGGATGCGGTCGGCGACCTCCCGCACGCGCGACGCGGGCGCGCCGCGCCAGCCGTGGATGTGCTGGACAGTGGTGATCCCGGATTCGAGCATCTCGAACGCCGAGTAGAGCGTGTCGAGATATGGGTCGACCACCCGCGCGCCGAGCCGGCTCGCGAACCAAAGCTCGAGCGGATGGTCGGGCGACCCGAGCTGGAACGGGGTGAGCCCCACGTGATGGTGGGCGTTCACGAACCCCGGAAGCACGACGTGGTCCGGCGAGCCCAGCACGTCGTCCGCCGGGTGCCGGTGCCGGAGCGTCTCGTACGGCCCGACGTCCTGGATGACGCCGTCACGCTGGAAGACCGCCGCGTCTTCCAGCACCTCCGCCCCATCCCGGCCGACGGCCCGGGTTACCACGTAGCGCCCGCGGACCAGGGACGTCGGCATCTCGCCTCCTAGCGGGCCGTCACGCCGCCGTCGGCGACGACGATCGCTCCCGTCATGAACGACGCCTCATCCGACACGAGGAAGTGGATCACGCTCGCGATCTCCTCCGGCCGGCCGAGCCGTCCCAGCAGGGTCGAGCTCACCTCGGCGCGGAGCTTGGCCTCCGGGTCGGCCGCTCGCGCGACCGAGCCGCGGAGGAGCGGCGTGTCGACCGGTCCCGGGCAGACGCAGTTGACCCGGATGTGGTCAGACGCGTGATCGACGGCGAGCCCCCGCGTGAGCTGCACCACGGCGCCCTTGGTGGCGCCGTACATGGCGTTTCGCGGCGCACCGACCAGCCCCAGCTCCGAGGCGATGTTGACGATCGTCCCACCGCCGCCGCTACGCATGGCCGGGATGACCGCCCGGCAGCAGAGAAAGGTGCCGGTCAGGTTCACCCCGCAGAGGGCGTGCCATTCCGCCATCGGGCCTCGTCGATCGTGACGGGCCGCGGCGTTCCGATGCCCGCCGCGTTCACGAGCGCGTCCACGCGCTGCGCGCGCGACAGGACCGCGTCCACCATGGCGCGGACTTGGCCCTCGTCGGCGACGTCCGTCCGGATTCCCCATGCGTCGCCGCCCGCCGCCGCGATGGTCCGCGCGGCCTCCTCGGGGTCGGCGCGATCGACCACCGCCACTCGGGCGCCCTCGCGCCCGAGCCGCCTGGCCGTCGCCAGTCCGATCCCCGACGCCCCACCCGTGACGATGGCGACGCAGCCACGCTTCATGTCTGGCCCTCCCTGTTCGGCGTGTTCCTGTCGGCTCCCGTATCAGCGTGCAGGCGGTCCGCCGCGTCAAGCTGGGTCAGCGGCGTGTCCAGACCGGCTCCTCGAGATGGCTGACCCGTGTCGCGCGCCCGTGGAGGATCACCTCGCGGAGCTGGTAGAGGATGGCTGCCGTCGGCGCGTGGATCAGGGTCCCGAGCAGCGGCAGCTGGACGACGGGCCGCTCGCGCTCCGGTACCGTCAGGAAGCGCGGAACGTCCGGTGCATCTAGATCGGCGAGCAGGACCCGGTGGATCGAAGCGACCTCGGCCGGGTTGGCGTGGAGCGCCACGGCCGGCCCCGCCCACACGACGACGGGGGTGACGACGAATCCCGACCGCGTGGGATCGTCGTCCAGGCAGCCGAGCACCGCGGCCTCGTCGAGCGTGAGGCCAACCTCCTCGGCGAGCTCGCGGAGGGCGGCGCGCGGGGCACTCTCCCCCGGATCGATCCGGCCGCCCGGGAGCGCCCACTGTCCGCCGTGAGCGCGGAGGCCGGGGGCCCGGCGCGTCAGGAGGAAGGTCGCGCGCCCCTCGTCGTCCGGGAGCAGGACCGCGGCCACGGCGGCGGGCCGGCGGTCGCCCGGCGGGATCGCCTGGCGCGAGAAGGCGGCGAGATGAGCTTCTACGTGCGCCCGGAACGCGGCGTCGTGGTGCGACCGAGTGCGGTCCCAGCGTCCATGCCCGGGAGTCCCCATGGTCACGCGCGGAGCGCCCCCGCTATCTCGCTTGTCCGAGAAAGTCGATGACGGCGTCCGAGACCACCGCGGGCTGCTCGCGATGCGCGAAGTGCCCGGCATCCGGTATCACCTGGCGGGAATAGCCCCCGGAGAACAGGTGAGCCTCCCCTTCCGAGGCGCGGACCGGATCGACCGTGTCGTCCTGTCCGTGGAGCACGAGCGTGGGAACCTGGATCGGAGGACGGGTCGCCAGACGCGCCTCGGCTGCCTCGAAGCGCGGCTCTCCGGGGGCGTTCCGGTGCCGGTGGCGGTACGAGTGGATGACGACATCCACGAAGTCGGGGTTGTCGAGGGACGGAGCGGTGCGATCGAGCGTGGCGTCGTCGAACCGCCAGCCAGGCGACCAGGTGCGCCACAGGAGTCGGCAGATCTCACGCCGGTTCCGCGCCAGGCCGCGCCGTCCGCGCTCGGTGTTGAAGTACCACTGGTACCAGAGTCGC
>JBGQGN010000278.1:0-5681 GCA_041497395.1 Methylomirabilia bacterium | reverse complement strand
GGTGGCGATGCGAGGAGACCCGGCGCGCCCTTGCGGCACAGGGCCGGGGCCGCGTCGAGATTTCCCTCGAATGACACCTCGTCGCCGACCGGCCGTGATCGGCGCGGCGCTCCCTACCCCGGCCTGCCGATCTACCGACCGGCCGGCATCGGCAGGACGACCTCGACCGGGTCGCCCGGGCCCCGGTCAGGCGGACGGAGCCGCGGGGAGCCGGGCGAGGATCAACCGTCCGTCCCGCTCAGGGGTCCGGGGCGTCCGGCGCCTGCGATTCCTCGGCGAAGCGGAACAGAGCGATGGCGAGGGCGACGATCACGGGACCCAGAAACATGCCGATCGCCCCGAAGGCCGCGAGCCCGCCCACGAGCCCGACGAAGACGGCGAGGGTCGGGAGCCCGGCACGGCCCGAGACGACGAGCGGCCTGATGACGTTGTCGACGGAGGTGACCAGGCCGAGCGACCAGACGGCCAGGAAGAGCGCGGCCCAGGTCCGTCCCTGAGCGAGCAGCACGAGGACCCCCGGGACCCACACCAGAGCGGTGCCGACCAGCGGGACGGCTGACGCCAGGGCCGTCAGCACCCCGAAGACGACCGGGGAGGGCAAGCCGACGATCGCGAAGCCGATTCCCAGGAGCGCGCCCTGCCCCGCCGCCGTCAAGAGCATGCCCAGGACGAGCGCCCGGGTGACGGAGGACAGGTGGTCGAGGAGCGCGGCCTTCCGGTCTTCCGCCATCGGCACCAAGCGCATCGCCCGGCGCGTCAGCTCCTCCCCGTCGCGGAGGAGGAAGAAGAGCAGGAAGAGCATGAGGGCGAGCCCGGCCACCGCGCCGAGCACGCTGGCCAGTGCGGCCCCGCTCACCCCCATCAGGGTCAGGAGGAGGCCGCGACCGTTCTGGACCAGCCAGGTCTGGACCTGATCCGCGGTGAGGGGCACGTAGGCCCCGAGCCATCCGAGCGCCCGCTCCGCGACCGGGATTCGCAAGAGATCGCTCAGCTGCGCGACATGGTGGCGCTCGGCGATCTCCTGGATGCGAGCGACGAGGTCACCCGCCTGGGTGGCGAAGGCGACCGCGATCAGGGCTCCCGGCCCCAGGATGAGGACAAGCCCGGCGAGCGTCAGCAGGAGCGCGGCCAGCCCTCGCCGCCCCCGCAGCGCACGGCTGAGCCTCTCGTTCAGGGGGTAGAGAAGGAAGGCGAGGAGAAGCGTCCAGACGATCGGCCCCACAAAGGGCAGGGCCATGAGCACCAGGGCGTAACCGAGAAGGCTTGCAGTGGCGAGGGCAAAGACCGTGGGATAGAAACCTCCATCGGCGCGATTCACGATGTCTCCTTCCGGGAGGGCGTCCCGGCGCAGGTCAGGACGCGACCGCGACCATACTACAGGCATAGTAATGGTGATCCGGGATCGGCGGGGGTCCTGCGCGCCTGGCTGGGACGTCTCGGCCTGGTCGTGGCGTCGTGCGCGGTCATGCTGGGCCTCCTGGAGGTCGCGCTCCACCTGGTGCCGGCGTGGAGCCGCGCCACGACGCGCGACGAGCGCTTCGCCTTCAGTCCCTATCGTCCCGAGGGCCGGCTGGGCTTCACCCTGCGCTCCGGAGTCCGGGTCCGGCACGTCGACCGGGACTTCTCGGTGCCACGGGCGCATCGGCGAGGCCCTGGCGACGTGGCTCGAGCGGGAGCCGGCGCTTCGCCGCGCGGCGACCGGGAAGGGGAGCGGCTGACGCCCGAGGCGTGCGCTGGCGCGGCCCACTGTCTGGGCAGCGACAGGGTGACGCGGAGCGTCGGCCGTGGATCAGCCTGGCGAAATGCCCGACGGAATCCGGAGCGTGGCGATCAGCGGCAGGTGATCGGAAGCGACGCGCGACAGGCGGGTCCAGTGAACGCGCAGCGCATCGCCCCGGACGGCGTGATCCCAGTAGATGCGGTCCAGAGGCCACAGAGGCAGCAACGCCGGGTGGGTCCGACGGAGCCGGAGGCTGGTGAATTCGCGTCTCAGCACGCGACCCACTCGGCCCGGGAACCACTCGTTCAGGTCGCCGATCACGATCCGCGGGCCCGTACGGTCATCCCAGAGGATGTGGCGCTCGACCAGCCACTTCACCTGCTTGGCGCGCTCGTGCCCTCTCAACCCGAGATGGACGTTGAAGATGTGGAGGGTCTGGTCGTGGAAGCCGAGGTCGACTCGAATCCCACCGCGAGCCTCGCGCGTTCGCACGGACAGGTCGAAGGTGGCCACCCCGTGGAGGGGGAGACGGGTGAGGACGGCATTCCCGCACGCGCCGTCGGAGCGATGAACGGTGACCCCGGTGACGAGCTGCATGCCGAGATTGCGGGCGAGACGGTCGGCCTGAGCCTCGTAGATTTCCTGGATCCCGATCACATCGGCGTCGACCTGCCGGAGGACCTCCGCAATGCGTCGGAGGCTCACCCGCCCGTCGAGGCCCCGGCCCCGGTGGATGTTGTACGTCGCCACCCGGAGCAGCTCATCGGAGAGGGCGCGTGAGCCTCTGTCCACGGGTCTCGCGCCTGACACGGTAGGTCCTCACCGTCAGGATATGAGGAACGCGTGGGCTGAGCAACGACCGGTCGAGCCCTCGTTCCCACTGTGTCAGCGGGTCGTTCCGTCCGCCCGCCGTCGCCGTTGTCGGTGGGCTCGGCACGCCCCGAGGGCCCGTCGTCGAGACGTCGCGCGCGCATCTGAGCAGGAAGTCCGCGGTTAGGGAACGGAGCCGGTGCCGTCCGGCTTCGGGCTGGGTGGAGGGGCCGCCTCGATCGCCGTCAGATCTCCACTGTCTGCCCCTCGCGGGCGGCGAAGCACCGGAGGGCGACTCCGCGCTCGGCGATGAGCTCCCTCGCCAGGACTTCCATCCCGGTCACCACGTCGTCGGAGTGCATGGGATCGTGGTGGAAGAGGGCGAGCGCCTTGACACCCCCCTGGAGCGCGACCTCGACGGTGGCGCTGAGGGACGAGTGGCCCCAGCCGACCTTGGCGGGATACTCGAGGTCGGTGTACTGAGCTTCTCCGATGTAGAGGTCGGCGTTCTTCACGAAGCCCACGAACGCGTCGTCGAGCACTCGCCCGAACTGCCTACCGGCTTCGGCCTCGCGGCTGCCCGCTTCGAGGGTCGTCCGGTACGGCTCGTGATCGGTGGCGTACACGACGGCTTTGCCGGCCCGCTCGACCCGGTAGCCGAGGGTCATCCCCGGATGGTTCAGGTATGTCGCCGAGATGGTGGTGTCACCGATCCGGAAGGGCTCGCCGCGGTACTCATGAACGTGAATCGACGAGACCAGATCGCCGAGCGAGACTGGGAAGTAGTCCGACTGCATCTGGCCGCTGAGGACCCCCTTCAGCGACTGACCACGGCCAACCGAGCCGTAGATGTGGAGCGTCGTGCCGGGTGAGTAGGCAGGCACAAAGAACGGGAAGCCCTGGATGTGGTCCCAGTGCGTGTGGCTGATGAAGAGGTGGATGGTAAGAGCTCGCCCTCGGAACTCCTGGGCGAGGGCGAGGCCCAGCTCGCGGATGCCGGTCCCGGCATCAAAGACCAGAATGCTCTGCCCGGACCGGAGCTCGACGCACGCCGTGTTGCCACCGTAGAGCGTCGTAGTGGGTCCCGGGGCCGCGATCGACCCTCGGGTGCCCCAGAACCTCGCGGTGAGCCGCGGGCTGGCCCGATCGGCCCGCAGACGCTCCACGCGGGACACGAGCTCATCGGGGTGGAAGGGCTTCACCACGTAGTCGTCGGCGCCCATCTCCCTCGCGCGGTCGATGTCAGGCTTGTACGACTTCGCCGAGATCATGACCACGACCGCGCGCGTCAGCTCGGGATCCGCGCGCAGGCTCCGGAGCACCTCGAAGCCGTGCATGTCGTCCATGATGATGTCGCAAATGATGACCGCGGGTCGGTGGGCTTGCGCGAGGGCGACCCCGACGGTTCCCTGCCGCGCGGTGAGGACCGAGAAGCCGCGGCTCGTGAAGACGAACGACAGGAGCTCGAGGAGGCCCTCGTCGTTGTCGATGACGAGCAGGGACTCGCCCGTTGCGGGGGGAGAGTCCAGACCCGTCATGAGGCCAGGGGCCGGCTCAAACCGGCCAGGTGGGCGATCACCAGGGCTGGCTCGTCCGGGTCCTCCGGCCTCGGCGCGCGCGTCCGGAAGCCGGTCGCCAGGGCCTGCATCCGATCTTCCGTCTTGACGTAGGTCGCCGGGGTTCCCGCGGGCACGCGACCGCTCCGATCGCGGGGCAGAGCTCGGACGCGCCGGATGAGCGCATGACCGTCCTTTCCCGGCATCCCGATGTCGACACTAGCATGCCAGGCATCCGCCACGCGAGGTGGGCCCGCACGTCTCGCTCACCGCCCGCGGTATCGGGGCGGGCGCTTCTCCACGAACGCCCGTGCACCCTCCTGCGCGTCCTCGGTCAGGAAGCAGGCGACCGTCGACGCGGTCTCGAGCGCCATCGCCGTCGCGAGGTCGCTCTGCACGCCGGATTCCAGGGCGCCCTTGAGCATGGCGATGGGGATGGGCGCCTTCGCCATGATCGTGCGTGCCAGCGCCTCGGCCGCGGGCTGGACCTCAGCCCCCGGCACCACCCGGTTCACGAGCCCGAGCCGCGCCGCCTCCCGGCCGTCGAAGAACTCGCCGGTCATGATCAGCTCCTTGGCGCGGGCCAGTCCCACCGTCCGCGGGAGGAAGTGGGTCACGCCGCCGGTGCAGAAGAGCCCGACGCCCATCTCCGTGAAAGCGAACTTCGCGTCTTCCGCCGCCACCACCAGGTCGCAGTCGAGCGCCAGCTCGCAGCCGCCGCCCACCGCGTACCCGTGAACGGCGCCGATGATGGGCTTCGGCATCGATTTCATGTCGACCGTCACCTGCTGGATCTCGTTCACGAACTCGCGAATCTCGGCGACGCCCCCGTGGCCCCGGGCCGACTCCTTCAGGTCGTCGCCGGCGCAGAACGCCCGGCCCTCCCCGGAGAGGATCACGACCCGCACGGCCGGGTCGTTCCCGGCTGCCTGGAGCGCCTGGTGCAGATCGCGCATCAGCTGGGGCACCATCGCGTTCAGTCGGTGCGGCCGATTGAGGCGGATGCGGGCGATGCCGTCCCGCACGTCGTACAGGACCGTGTCCAGCGTCATGGCTGCTCCTCCGTGAGATGGCGCGCCTCGTCGGCGTCCCAGGTGCCCCGCGTCCGCCACCGGGCGCGGAGGGCCGTCTTCATCACCTTCTGGGTATCGGTGCGCGGGAGGTCGTCGACCAGCTCCACGTAGCGCACGGTCATGTAGCGCGGCAGCCGCTCGGCCAGCCAGCCTGTGAGCCCCGGCGCGGTGAGGCCGGTCCCCGGCCGTGCGATCGCCGCGACCTTGATGTCGTCCTCGGTCAGCTCGGATGGCACCCCGATGGCCGCGGCCTCGACGACGTCCGGGTGAGTCTGGACCAGCTCCTCCAGCTCCTGGGCCGACACGTTCTCCCCGCGGCGGCGAATGGAGTCGCTCAGCCGGTCCTCGAAGTAGAGGTAGCCGTGCTGATCCAGCCGGCCGCGGTCCCCCGTGTGGTGCCAGAGCCCCCGCCAGGTCCGGAGCGTCGCCTCGGGATCGCCGACGTACCCCTCCATGAGCGCGTGAGGCTCGTCCGTCCGCACCGCGATCTCCCCGGAGGATCCGGGTGGGAGGCGTTCGCCT
>JBGQGN010000277.1:0-5687 GCA_041497395.1 Methylomirabilia bacterium | reverse complement strand
TGCGATCCCCCAAGGTGCGCGGGGGGCTCGGCGAGAGCTTCCTCGAGGGCCTGCTCGGCCAGATGCTGCCGCGGGAGCATTACGAGCTGCAGTACGCCTTCACCACCGGGGACCGCGTGGACGCGGTGGTGAAGATCGGCGGTCGCCTCGTTCCCGTGGACGCGAAGTTCCCGCTGGAGAACTTCCGGCGGCTCTACGAAGAGACGGACGAGGACAAGCGGCGCCAGCTCCGGCGCGCCTTCGCGCGCGACGTCAAGGCGCGCGTGGACGAGATCGCCAAGCGCTACATCCTGCCCGACGAGGGCACCTTCGACTTCGCCCTCATGTACATCCCCGCCGAGAACGTCTACTACGAGATCATCGTCAAGGACGAGGGCGTGGAGGAGGACTCGCCCGCCACGTACGCGATGGGCCGCCACGTCATCCCCGTCTCGCCGAACAGCCTCTACGCGTATCTCCAGGTGATCGTGCTCGGGCTCCGGGGCCTCCAGATCGAAAAGGACGCGCGCGAGATCCAATCGCGCCTGGGCCGGCTCCGCGGTGACCTCGAGAAGTTCCGCGATCCCTTCGATGTCGTCGGCAAGCACCTGAACAATGCCCGCAACAAGTACGAGGAGGCGGCGGCCGCGCTCGACCGTGTCGAGGCCAAGCTCGAGGGGATAGAGGGAACGCGCGATCAGCCCGTGCTCCCGGGGCTGGGCGCGTAATCGTCCGTGTAGAGCTGTGATAGTATGGAGCCAACTTCATCACCAGAGGACCCCATGGCTGACATCCAATTCCAGGTGTACGGAATCAACCTGCTCGTTCGATTGCTCGCGGATGCGCCCGCCGACGTGCGCGTGCATTGCCCCAAGGGCTCGCCGATCCGCTACGGCGAGGTGGTGGGCCGGGGCGACGGGTTCGACGAGGGAGCCAACGCCTTCCGGGAGATGCCGCCGATCCGTTCCATCGTGGCCTTCGAAGAGAATCCCGAGGAAGTGGAAGGCCACTACTTCTACATCGGCGGAGAAGAGCACCGCGTGATCCGCCTCGACGCGGTGATCCTGTCGTTCCCCCTGGAGTAAGCCACCGCGCTCGCTGTGTCCGCGCTCGCCGAAGTCCTGAAGCGGATCGATGCCGACGAGGTCGTGGAGCTGACGCGCGCGCTCGTGCGCATCCCCAGCGTCTACCGGCCGGGTGATCCCGACGCGACGGAGGCCCGCGTCGCCGCCTTCGTCCTCGCCTGGTTCCGCCGCGAGGAATTCCAGGTCGAGGTCCAGGAGGTCGCGCCGGGTCGTTCCAATGTCATCGGCTGGATTGGGGAGAAGGCACCCGGCCGCAAGAGTCTCCTCCTCGAGGGTCATACCGACGTGGTGACGGAAGGCGATCCGAGCGGGTGGAGTTGGCCGCCCTTCGGCGGTGAGCTGGTGAACGGGCGGATCTACGGGCGCGGCGCCGCCGACATGAAGAGCGGACTGGCGGCGGCCATGGTGGCGGCCGCCGCGTTCCGGCGGGCGGGCGTCATGCCGCGGGGCAAGCTCGTCGTGGGCGCCCTCGTGGACGAGGAGGATGGGATGCTTGGCGTCCGCCACTTCGTGACCACGGCCATCGGCCGGGAACTGGACGCCGCCATCATCTGCGAGCCCGAGGACAATGAGCTGTGCCTCGAGCAGCGCGGCGTGGTCTGGGCGCGCTTCCGGGCGCGGGGCCGGATGGCGCATGGCGCGATGCCCGAGGCCGGGCTCAACCCCATCGCCAGCCTCGGGACGATTCTGCGCGAGATCCCGGCGCTCGAGCGCCGGCTGCGCAAGCGCTGCGAGCGGAGCCGCTACCTGCGCCCTCCCACGGTGACGCCCACCATCATCCAGGGGCCGCCTGCCGGCGTCGGTGTGCCTCAGTCCAATGTCATTCCCGCGGTGGCCGAGCTGACGCTCGACGTCCGGCTCACCGCCGGCATCGACGCCGACGGCGTCCGCGCTCTACTGGAGCAGCTCTGCCTGAAGGCGGCCGAGGCACATCCCGGCGTCACGGTCGCGTGGGAGCCAGTCAATCCCTTTCGGCTCGCGACGCGCGTGGAGCGTGCCGAGCCGCTGGTCCAGGCCATGATTCGCGGCGTGAGGGCCGCCACCGGCCGCGCGCCCAAGTACGGAGGCGTCCCCGGATCAACCGACGGTACGATCCTCCGGATGGAGCTGGGGGTTCCCATCGTGACCTGTGGTCCTGGCAATCGGCTGATCCCCCATCAGGCCAACGAGTACGTCGAGACCGCCGAGATCGTCGCGGCGGCCAGGATCTACGCCGCCTCCGCTCTGTCCTACCTCGAAGCCTGATGAGCGAGAAGCCGCGGCTTCGAATGCTCGAGGCGTTTCCCATCGAGCAGGACGGTGAGCGCATGCTCGCGCTTCGGGATCCCGCGGGCTTCACCGATCAGGTGGCGGTGTTGCCGCGGGCCTTGCTCGACCTGGTGTCGCTCTTCGACGGCGAGCATTCGGTGACCGAGATCCAGGCCGTCCTCCGGGGCCGTTACGGTGAAGGCCCGTCGGCGGAGCAGATCGGCGACCTCATCGAGAGCCTGGACGAAGCCGGGTTCCTCGAGAGCGACAAGTTCGACGCGCGGCGCCGGGCCATCGAGGACGCGTGGCGCCAGAGCCCTGTACGACCGGCCGCGCACGCCGGTGGTGCCTACGCCGGCGCCGCCGCGGCGCTGACCGCGCAGATCGACGGATTCTTCACCCCGCCCGAGGGTCCCGGAGCGCCCGTCGTCGGCGCGGGCGCGCCCGGCGCGTCGCCGAAGCTGCGGGGACTCATCGCCCCCCATATCGACTTGCACCGCGGCGGGCCCGTCTATGGATGGGCCTATCGCGAGCTGCTCGAACGCTCGGACGCCGATCTCTTCGTGATCCTCGGTACCTGTCACGCCGGCATGCGAGATCCCTTTGCCGTCACGCTCAAGCCCTATCACACGCCGCTCGGCGACGTCCCCGTGGCCCGCGACTTTTACGAGGGGCTCCAGCGGCGCTACGGTGAGGACCTCCTCGCCTCCGAGCTGGCCCATCGCAGCGAGCACTCGATCGAGTTCCAGGCGGTCATGCTGCGCCACGTGCTGGGCGCGCGGCGGCCGTTCTCGATCCTGCCCGTGCTGGCGTCGTATCTTCATGAGGCGGTGTGGTCGCATGGCGACCCCGAGGGAGACCGGCGGGTGCCTCGCTTCGTGGGCGCGCTGCTCGAGACCATGGCCGCGTCCGGTCGCCCCGTGTGTCTGATCGCCGGGGTGGATCTGGCCCATGTGGGTCCGCGCTTCGGCGATCCCGCCCCCAACACCCCCGAGTCACTCGAGGCCGTGGCGGCGGCCGATCTCGGCATGCTCGACGCGGTGACGGCGGGAGACCCGACCGGCTTCTTCGCCTCGGTCGCCCACGACACCGACAAGCGGCGGATCTGCGGTCTCTCGCCCATCTACACGTTCCTGCGGGCGCTCCCCGGGGTGACGGGACGCCTGCTCCGTTACCGCCAGTGGCCGGACCCCCAGGGCGCCGTCAGCTTCTGCGCGGCCGCGTTTCCGTGATGGCCACCTCCGATCCGTCGACCTGGAAGCTGCCGCGCCTCAAGATCGATCGCGCGGGAGACTGGCTCCACGAGGACGAGGAGGTGACGCATGCGGGGATCCTCGCTCATCTCCGGAACAGTCTCCGCGTGGATGCCGAGGGCCACTATCTCCAGATCGGTCCCGTGCGCGCCCCCGTGGACGTGGAGGATGCGCCCTTCGTGATCCTGCGCGTCGAACGCGAAGGCGAGGGCCTGATGCTGACGCTCAACGACCTGAGCCGCGAGTCCCTCGCGCCGGGAACGCTTCGATTCGGCGCGGGCGGCGTTCCCTACTGCCGGGTCAAGGACGGGCGCTTCGAGGCGCGCCTGAGCCGCGCCGCCACGTACCAGCTCTACCAGTACGTGGAAGGCGACGATGCCGAGGGTGCGGGCGTTCTCGTGCTCGGCGCCGCGCGCCACGAGCTACCCCGCCAGAGCGCTACTTCGTGACGATCTCCCCGGTGTAGACGACCTCGAAGCTCGCGCCGCTCACCGTCTTGAGCTGATCGAGGATCTCGTTGTCCCAGAGGGGATTGCGCTCGCCGGTGATGAACCAGCTCGAGCCATTGTCGGCCACGATCATCCCGTAGCGTTGCAGCGCGCGGAGGATCACCTGCACCTGGGGATGAAAGCCCGAGACGTCGACGCTCGACTTGAGCCGGAGTCTGAGCCCCATGGGGGGCAGGTTGGGATTGGTGCTCCCGCTCGCGAAGTGCGAGGCGGGCGGGAGATACCCGTGCTGGGTGTGGCTCACGGTGAAGCGCACGGCATGGTTCATCGTCCCCTTCTCCACGACTTCATCGTACCGGACGAGGCCGGGCAGGATGGGAAGGCCGGCGGCATCCGCCGAGGTCCAGCCCGCGGGCCGCGTCGCGTCGATCTTCAGATCCCAGATGGCGCCGGACCCGGCCGACCAGCCGCTCCCCGTCCACTGCGCGTCGAACACCTCGTAGAGCACGCAGTGGTCGCGGTCGAGGGCGAGGACGTGGCGGTCGGAGCCATCCTCGATGGGCGCATTGGGCGGGATCGGGTAGGGACCGGGGTCGCTCTCGTCGGCGTAATAAAAGGAGATGGGGTAGCGCGGCTGATTGCCGGGAACCGTGGTGTAGGGGATCCCGTATATGTCGCCGAAGTCGGGATGCAGATTGCCGGAGCCGATGCCGGCTAGGAAGTTGGCCGAGTTGGGATGTACCGACCAGCTCGAGACATCCGTGTTCCACGGATTGTCCGGCGGGAATACGGTGCAGCCCGCGATCGTCGGTGCGGCCGTGCCCGCAGATTGGTTATCGACCACCACGCTCAGGGACGCGACACCCTTCAGCCGGCCCGCGCTGTTCACCGCCTGGGCCGCGATCGTGTGCGTGCCGTCGGCGCCGGCCGTCGTGTCCCAACGAACAGCGCACGGAGTCTTCGGGCAAGAGGCCGCCTGAGTGCCGTCCACGCTGATCCGGACCTGACCGAGCCGTGGGACACCGGTGACCGATGCCGTCAGTGTGACCGTGCCCGAGACGGGCGAGGCCGATGACAGCGTGATCCGCACCGCGGCCGATGCCTCGGCGGCGAGCAGGAGGCCGAGCGGGATGATTGGCAGCACTCGAGCCAGGAATCGCATGGGCATTGGCCGTCTCCTCTCATCGAGTGCAAGCGTGATGCCGATACCGGCGAGCGAGCGCGCGTGATCGCGCGCGTCGGAACCTCGGATCTCTCCGGGGGTTTTTGCGGCCGACCGGAGGCCGACAAAGAATGTCAGGCCCCACCGTGTGTCAGGAATGGTAGGCCCGCCGCGCGACTATTGTCATCGTGTCGTCTCGCCGGGACGGACTCCGACCCGGCTGGTCTATACTGGAGAGCCTGTGAAGAAAACGACGCGCGGTAACTCGGTGGGGGGGTGTGGGGGAGGAGCGGCGAGCGCTCCCCCCCACTTCAACTGAGGTGGTGCCACCGTATCGCCGACTCCTCGCGTATCTCTTCCGCTACCGGCGGCGCTACGCGGCGGGGATCGGGTGTCTCGTGCTGGCGGCCGCGTGTTCCCTGAGCATCCCGTGGATGGTGAAGAGCGCGGTGGATGCGCTCGAGCGCGAGCGCGCCGGCGCCGCGCTGGGGCCCTATGTCCTCACGATCGT
>JBGQGN010000276.1:0-5689 GCA_041497395.1 Methylomirabilia bacterium | reverse complement strand
GGAAGTTTCGCGCGTTGTCTGGCGGCCGTAGCGACACCCGGGTCCGCTTGACGGGTCGCGCCGGACGATGGTCTATTCCTCCTGCGCTCAGAAACGGCCGAGCGCGAGGGAGCGTCGATGGATCTCGGACTGCTTGGGAAGGTCGCGATCATCACCGGCGGCAGCGACGGGCTCGGGCTCGCCTCCGCCCGGCGGCTCGCCGCCGAGGGGGCGGCGGTCGCGATTTGCGGGCGCGACGCGACGCGCCTCGCGGAAGCGGCCGGGCGGCTCCGGGCGGAGGGTGCGGCGGTCCTGGACGTGGCGGCTGACGTCACGCGCGCCGGCGACCTCGAGCGGCTCGTATCCGAGGCGCTCGGGCGGTTCGGACGGATCGACATCCTCGTCAACAACGCTGGTACCTCGGCGGCCCGAGGGTTCGACACGGTCGACGACGCGGCCTGGCAGGCCGACCTCGAGCTGAAGCTCTTCGCGGCCATCCGGTGCGTGCGGCTCTGCGTGCCGCCCATGAGGAAGGCGGGAGGCGGCCGGATCGTCAACATCCTGAACACCGGCGCCAAGACCCCGGGCGCGCGCTCCCTGCCGACCTCGGTGAGCCGCGCCGCCGGGCTCGCCCTCACCAAGGCGCTTTCGAAGGAGCTGGCGCCGGCCGGCATCCTCGTCAACGCGATCTGCCTCGGGCTCGTGAAGAGCGGCCAGTGGGAGCGACGCTGGGTTGGCGAGGGGCGGCCCGGGACCCTCGACGGCTTCTACGACCGGATGGCCCGGGAGCGCGACGTCCCTCTCGGCCGCATCGGCGAGGCCGATGAGCTCGGCGCCCTGGTCGCCTTCCTGGTCTCCGCGCCGGCGGCCTTCATCACCGGCGTCGCCATCAACTTCGACGGCGGCCACTCCGCGGTCGTGTGATGCGATGACGAAGTACGTCTATTTCTTCGGCGCCGGCCGTGCGGAAGGCTCGTCCGTGATGCGAAACCTGCTCGGCGGCAAGGGCTGCGAGCTGGCCGAGATGACCAACCTCGGTATCCCGGTGCCCCCCGGCTTCACCATCACCACGCAGGCCTGGGTCCACCGGCAGCGCGCCGGGCGCCAGTGGCCGGAGGGGCTCTGGGAGCAGATCCTCGAGCACCTCGCGCGGCTCGAGGAGGTGGCCGACGCGGGGTTCGGCGACCGCGAGCGCCCGCTCCTCGTGTCGGTGCGCTCGGGCGCGCGGGTGTCGATGCCCGGGATGATGGAGACGATCCTGAACCTCGGTCTCAACGACGCTGCGGTCGGGGGGCTGGCGGCGCGCACGGGCAACGAGCGCTTCGCGTGGGACTGCTATCGCCGGTTCATCACGATGTTCTCGAGCGTCGTGCTGGGAGTGAAGCGGGAGGTCTTCGCCGCGCACCTCGACGCCGCGAAGGCCCGCCTCGCCGTCGCGGCGGATGCCGACATTCCGGCCGGGGAGCTGCGCAAGCTCGTTCAGATCTACCAGGAGGAGATCGCGGCCCGGACCGGCAGCCGGTTCCCGCAGGACGTGCGTGAGCAGCTCCGCCTGGCCGTCGATTCCGTCTTCGACTCCTGGCTCGCCAAGAAGGCGACCGAGTACCGTCGCATCCACGGCATTCCCGAGGACTGGGGGACCGCGGTGACGGTCATGGCCATGGTGTTCGGCAATCTCGGCGACGCGTCCGGCACCGGGGTGGGCTTCACGCGGGATCCACGCACGGGCGAGGCGCGCTTCTACGCGGAGTTCCTGCCGAACGCCCAGGGTGAGGACGTCGTGGCGGGCATTCGCACGCCGCTGCCGATCGAGGCGCTCCACGAGCGGATGCCGTCGGTGTACGCCGAGCTCCTCGAGATCGCCACGCGGCTCGAGCGGCACTACAAGGACATGCAGGACATCGAGTTCACGGTCCAGGAGGGGACGCTCTACCTCCTCCAGACGCGCGGCGGCAAGCGATCGGCGCGGGCGGCGGTCAAGGTGGCGGTGGATCTCGAGAAGGAGCACGTCATCGACCAGCACACGGCGATCCTCCGCGTGAAGCCACTCGAGGTGAACGAGGCGATCCGCCCGGTCTTCGACGACCGTGAGAAGGCGGCGGCCATGGCCGCGGGGCGGCTTCTCGGGCGCGGGCTGGCGGCCGCGCCGGGTGCCGCGGTCGGCCGCGTCGTGTTCGATGCGGACCGAGCGGTCGAATGGGCCAAGGACGGCCAGCAGGTGATCCTGGTTCGCCCGGAGACCTCGCCTGAGGACGTCGCCGGCATGTACGCGGCGCAAGGCATCGTCACCTCGCGCGGCGGGCGCACCTCGCACGCAGCCGTGGTGGCGGTGGGCATGGGCAAGGCGTGCGTCGTCGGGGCCGCCGACCTCTCGATCGACGAAGCGCGGCGCCAGTTCGAGGTGGGAGGTCGCATGGTCCGCGAGGGCGACGTCGTCTCGGTGGACGGCGGGGCCGGTGAGGTCATCCTGGGCGCCGTCACGACGGTTGCCGGCGAGCTGGGCGAGGAGATGAAGACGCTCCTCGCGTGGGCGGACTTCTACCGGAGGGGCGGTCTCGGCGTCCGCGCCAACGCGGACACGCCGGCCGACGCGGAGCGCGCGCGTGAGTTCGGAGCCGAGGGCATCGGTCTGGTCCGGACGGAGCACATGTTCTTCGCGGTCGACCGGCTGCCCATCGTCCGCGAGATGATCATGGCGTCCGACCAGGCCACCCGCCGCTTCGCGCTCGAACGGCTCCGGCCCGTCCAGCGCCAGGATTTCATCGGCATCTTCCGGGCCATGGACGGCCTGCCGGTGACCATCCGCCTGCTCGACCCGCCTCTCCACGAGTTCCTGCCGAACTGGAAGGAATACAAGGAGATGGTGGCCGAGAAGAGCCGCCTGGAGACGCTGGGGATCGAGCCCGAGGAGCGGCGACGGCTGGAGGCGCTAATGGCGGCCGTCGAGAGGCTCCGCGAGTCGAACCCGATGCTCGGGCACCGGGGCTGCCGGCTGGGAATCACGCACCCGGAGATCTACGGCATGCAGGTGCGGGCCATCATGGAAGCGGCCTGCACGGCCGCCGAGCAGGGCGTGCGGGTGGAGCCCGAGATCATGATCCCGCTCACCGGCACCGTCGGCGAGATGAAGGAGTTGTTCGAGCAGACCCGCCGCGTGGCCGATGGGGTGATCGCCGAGATGGGCGTGTCCGTCCCGTACCTCGTCGGGACGATGATCGAGGTTCCCCGCGCGGCGCTCATCGCCCAGAAGCTCGCGGACCACGCCGAGTTCTTCTCGTTCGGGACCAACGACCTGACCCAGCTCGCCTTCGGCTACAGCCGGGATGACGTCGCGAAGTTCCTGCCGCGGTACCTGGACATGGGGCTCTTGCTCGCAGATCCCTTCTCGGTCCTGGACCAGGAGGGTGTGGGGGAGCTCATCGCTCTCGGGATCGACCGCGGCCGCCGCCGCCGCCCGGACCTCAAGGTGGGCATCTGCGGCGAGCATGGCGGCGAGGCTTCGTCGGTGGAGTTCTGCTACAAGGTCGGGATGAACTACGTGTCGTGCTCGCCGTACCTCATCCTGGGCGCCCGGCTGGCCGCCGCCCAGGCCCGGATCAGAGACCGGCTGGCGGGCGGGACCGACCATCTCTAGGCCGCCCGGGCTCGCCCCGTCGAGGGCGCGGCGTCTCCTCGCTCCCGTGACCGGATGACCGTCCGCTTCGGCCTGAGCGTTCCGAATCGGGGCGTCGTCATCGGCGCCGGGAACCCGAAGGACCTGGTGGCGATGTGCGAGGCCGCCGATGCCTCGGAGCTCTTCGACGCCGTCTTCACCGGCGACAACCTGATCTCGAAGCCCCGGATCGACGCCATCGTGTTCCTCGCGCTCGTCGCGGGGCGGACCCGCCGCGTGACCCTCGGCACCGCCTGCATGGCGAGCTTCGTCTTCCGCCACCCGATCGTCCTCGCCAACCAGTGGGCCGCCCTCGACCTCCTGAGCGACGGCCGGACCCTCCTCGTTGCCTGCATCGGGGGTGGACCGGACACCCGGCGCGGACCGCCTTCGCCGAGCGGGGCGAAGTGGGAGGCGGAGTTCGCCGCCATGGGGGTGCCCGTCGCCGAGCGCGTCGGACGGATGGTCGAGGGGATGGCGATCCTGCGCGCGCTCTGGACCGGCGAGGCTGTCACCCACCACGGCCGCTTCTACCGGTTCGAGGACGTGCGGCTCCACGTCACGCCGGTCCAGGAGCCCTGTCCCATCGCGATCGCGTCGAACCCCCGGCCGCCGCACGCGGACGAGGCGACGATCGACCGTGCGCTCCGGCGTGTGGGGGAGATCGGCGACGGCTGGCAGGTCGAGATGAGCACGCCCGAGGAGTTCGGCGAGCGCTGGACGCGGATCCGTGACCACGCGCGGGCGGCGGGGCGGAGCCCGCTCCCCGACACCTCGATGATCCACTTCTACGTGAACGTCCAGGACCGGAGCCAGGCCGCCTTCGACGAGGCGCGCCGCTTCTACGAGGCCTATCACCTCGGAACGTTCCCCGAGGACTATCTCCGATGGCGCCTCGTCACCGGCACGCCGGCGGAGGTGACCGAGCGCCTCGGCGGCTTCCTCGACGCCGGCTGCACGCTGCCGATCCTCCGGTTCGCGAGCTGGGACCCGATGGGCCAGATGCGGCGGGCGATGGCGACGGTCCTGCCCGCGCTGCGGGACCACGCCGCCCGGCTGCCGGCGCCGATGCCCTGACTTGGCGAGAGTGGTTCCGGCCCGCCGCTCGTCACCGGGGGCAGGTCTACGATGTGTCGGGTGGATGCCGACGTGCGCGACGTCGTCGGTGGGACCTGAGGGGCGCATACTGCGCCTCGGGAGGAGGAGGCCGCCATGCCCAGCGGAACACAAGGCTCGGTAGCTTCGCTTTGGCGATACCCAGTGAAATCAATGCTCGGAGAGGAATGCGGCGCTACCGATGTGACGGAGCGCGGTCTGCTCGGCGATCGGGCGTACGCCCTTGTGGACAGCGCGGATGGGAAGGCCGCGACTGCCAAGAACCCGAGGAAGTGGCCGACGCTCTTCGGCTTCCGCGCAACGTTCATCGAGCCCCCGCGCCCCGGGGCGACGGTGCCACCGGTCCGCATCACCCTGCCGGATGGCACCGCCGTTACGAGTCGGCAGCCGGATGTGAGCCAGGTCCTCTCGAACGCGCTCGGCCGCACGGTGATGCTGACGGCCGCCGGTCGTGGGGACGGGGGGGCCGTGAATGCCGAGGAGTACTGGCCCGACATGGAGGGACTCGAGCACCGGGACACCGTTACCGACTTCGCTCTCCCCGAGGGGACGTTCTTCGACTGTGCCACGGTGCATCTGCTGACCATGGCGACGCTCGACCGGCTCCGGCAACTCTATCCGTCGGGGCGCTTCGAGGTCCCGCGCTTTCGCCCGAACATCGTGGTCACGCCGGCCTCGGCTGAGAAGGACTTCGTCGAGAACGCCTGGATTGGCCACACGCTCGCGATCGGAGATGGTGTTCGCCTGAGCATCACCGGACCCTGCGTCCGCTGTGTCATGACGACCCTGGCCCAAGGGGACCTGCCACGAGATCCGGGCATCTTGCGCACGGCAGCCCAGCACAACAAGGTCAGCGTCGGGGTCTACGCGACCGTCGAGCACGGCGGCGCGATCCGTCGCGGAGATGCGATCCGGGTCGAGTAAGAGCGCCGAGCGCTGCCG
>JBGQGN010000275.1:0-5702 GCA_041497395.1 Methylomirabilia bacterium | reverse complement strand
TGGCGTGGCGGTGGACCAGTGCGTCACGCCCACATCGCCGATGGTGGCGGTACGGAGCGGAGAGGTGCTCGGCGCGCTGGTCGGCATGAAGATCGACGCGGATTCCCGGCCCCCTCGCTGCTTTTTCGTCGTCAAGCGCGGCGACGGCACGCTCTGGGTCGTCGACTCCTCGCGCGCGGAAGCGCGAGCACGCTAGGCGGTCGTTCGCGGGCGCGGGGTCAGCCTCGTGCCTCGCTCTATCCCACCCGGCGACTCCCGGGCGAGCCCGGGAACTACTACCTCCCAGTCAGGGTGCGGCTCCGAAGAACAGCCAGGTGACGGCGGCGAACACGGGCAGGAGAATGCCTGCGCTGTAGATCATGTAGCCGAAGAAGGACGGCATCCGCACCCGGGTGGCCTCGGCGATCGCCTTGACCATGAAGTTGGGGGCGTTCCCGATGTAGGTGTTCGCGCCCATGAACACGGCGCCGACGCTGATCGCGGCCAGGATCGTGTGGGGCACTCTCACGACCTCGTCGGCCAGGTGGAGACCCTGGCCCAGCGCGAGGAAAGTGAGGTAGGTTGGCGCGTTGTCGAGGAACGACGAGAGCGCTCCCGTGGCCCAGAAGAACTGCCAGGGCTCACGCACGCCTAGCTCGCCTCCCTGCATCCGCAGGAGCTCGAGCGCGGGGATCATCGTGAGGAAGATCCCGAAGAAGAGGACGGCGACCTCGACCATCGGGTGGGGCGTGAACTCGTTCGCGTGCCGCACCGCCCGCGGCGTCTGCCAGAGCGAGAGCCCCGTGAGGGCCAGGATCAGCGCCTCTCGCCAGGGAGCGTGGAGAAACGCCACGCCGAGCAGCACACCTGCAAGCCACACGAAGTTGAGCGTTCCGTCGATCCGGAGCGGCTGCCGATGTGCGATGTCACGGACCATGGCCTGGGCCGGTTCCCGCCCGTAGGCGACCGAGTCCCAGACGAAGTACGCGAGCAGCAGGACGGCCACGGTGAACAGCCAGTGCGGCAGGAGCCGGAAGGTCCAGGTGAAGGGGACGCCCTCGAGGTAGCCAAGGAAGAGCGGCGGATCCCCGAGCGGGGTCAGGAGCCCTCCGACGTTGGCGACCAGGAAGATGAAGAAGACGACGGTGTGGGTGACATGCGTCCGCTGGCGATTGGTCTGGAGGACCGGGCGGATCAGGAGCATCGACGCGCCGGTGGTGCCGAGGAAAGAAGCGAGGACGCTTCCGGTGGCCAGGAACGTCGTGTTGACGAGCGGCGTCGCCCGAAGGTCGCCGGTCAGGCGGATCCCCCCGGCGATCACGTAGAGGGCCGTGAGCAGCAGCATGAACGAGACGTACTCCTCGGCCTTCTCGAGGAGCGCGTGCGGATGGCGCGTGGCATAGAGCCCAACCACGGGGAGGCCTAGCGCGCAGGCCAGGACGAGCTTGTTCCGATTCGACTCCCACCAATGGGGGATCCAGAGGGGGCAGACGGCGATGGCGAGAAGCATCGCCGCGAAGGGAACGACCGCGTAGACGGGCAGAGGCTCCGTAGGCACCGACCCTCAAGGTATGCTGGCTCCCACAGGGCTGGCAACCCACCTTGCGGCCCGCCCACCTTGCGGCCCGCGTCGACCTGCGCTAGAGTCCGGCCAGTCGTCGACATGCTCGCGGCGAGTCCCGGACCCGGGCCCTGGTCATGTTCCTCCGCTTCCTGCTGAGCCGTCTCCTCCTGGCGGTCCTCTCGCTCTGGGGCGTGAGCGTGCTCGTGTTCGCGATCCTGCGGATCCTGCCCGGCGATCCCGCCATCCTCATGGCGCCGGTGGGCTCGACGGTGCAGGACCTCGAGCGCGTCCGGCGGGAGTTCGGCCTGACCGGATCCTGGTGGGCGCAGTATGGCGCCTTCTTCCTGAGCCTCTGCCGCGGAAACTTCGGGCGCTCGCTCTGGCTCCAGCAGGACGCGCTCCGCGTGATCCTGGAGCGGCTGCCGGCGACCCTCGAGCTGGCGGTCACCGCCCTCGTGCTCGCCACGGGAGGCGGCATCCTGCTCGGCGCCTGCTCCGCGTGGCGGCGGCGGAGCTGGCTCGAGTCGGCCTCGGTGTCGCTGGGGATGCTCGGGATCGCCGTGCCGAACTTCGTGTGGGGTCTCCTGCTCATCGTCGTCTTCGGCGCCATCCTCCAGGTCCTGCCCGTCTCGGGCCGGATCGCCCCCGAGTACGAGGCGGCGGAGGTGACGGGCTCGGCCGTCGTCGACGTCCTGCTGCGGCGCGACGCCGCCGCGCTCGGCTCCGTCCTCGCGCACCTGATCCTCCCGGCGAGCGCGCTGGCGCTGCCGCTCCTCGCGGCCGTGTTCCGCACGATCCGCTCGGATCTGCTCGGCGCGCTGGGCGAGGAGTACGTCGTCACCGAGCGGATGAAGGGGCTCGGCGAGGCCCGGATCCTGTTCTGGCGCGCGCTGCGGAACGCGCTTATCCCGACGACCACGCTGGTCGGGGTCCAGTTCGGCTTCCTCATCGGTGGGACGGTGCTGATCGAGACGATCTTCGCCTGGCCTGGCATCGGGCAGCTCACGCTCCAGGCGTTCCAGTACCGGGATTTCCCTCTGATCCAGGGGATCGTGCTCGTCTACGCGGTGACGGTCATCCTCTCCAACCTGGCGGTCGACGTGGCGTACGTGTTCCTGAACCCCCGCGTCCGCCTGTCCCAATGAAGACAGGCATGAACGGGAAGCTCTGGGCGGGCGGCGCGATCGCGCTCCTCCTGCTCCTCCTTGCCGTGGCCGGCCCCGCGCTCGCGCCTCACGACCCGAACCGGCAGGACCTGGCCTCGGTCCGCCAGCCGCCCGTCTGGGCCGGGGGCGCTTGGCGGCACCCGCTTGGCACCGACAGTCTGGGGCGCGACATTCTCTCGCGTCTTCTGTGGGGCGCGCGCGTCGCGGTGGTGGTCGCCGTGGCGAGCGCGGTCATCTCGGCGCTGATCGGGGTCCCCGTGGCCCTCGTCGCGGGCTACGTCCGCGGACGAGTCGACACGGCGCTGATGCGCGTGGTGGACGTCTGGATGTCGATTCCCGCCGTCCTCTTGGCCATCGCGCTCATGGCCGTCCTCGGGCTCGGGCTCTGGAAGGTGGTCCTGGCCATTGTGATCGTCGATTGGACGCGCTTCGCCCGCGTGATCCGCGGCGAGGTCCTGGCGCTCCGCGAGCGCGAGTTCGTCGAGGCGGCCCGTGCCATCGGGCTCCGGCCGCTCCGCGTGATGGCCGAGGAGCTCCTGCCCAATCTCGTCCCCCTGATCATCGTGCTGGTGTCCCTCGAGATGGCCATCGCCGTCGGCGTCGAGGCGCTGCTCTCGTTCGTCGGGCTCGGTGTCCAGGCGGCCACGCCGTCGTGGGGCGCCATGATCGCCGAGGGGCGCGGCTACCTCATGGTGAGCTGGTGGGGCATGGGCGTCCCCATGCTGGCCCTGATCGTCGCGGTGGTGGGCTTCAACCTGCTTGGGGAGGGGCTGCGTGAGCGCCTCGACCCGCGGCTCCGGACGACCGCGTGAACGTGGCTTCGATGACCGGGCCGGTCCTCGAGATCCGGGGGCTCACCGTCCGCTACGGCGCGCGGCTCGCGACGTGGGCGGTCGACCTCACGCTTGGCGCCGGCGAGGTCCTCGGGCTCGTGGGGGAGTCGGGAGCCGGGAAGTCGACGGTCGGGCGCGCCGTGGTGCGGCTCCTGCCCGAGCCCGGGCGCATCGAGACCGGCGCGATCCGCCTTCAGGGTCGCGATCTCCTCGCGCGCTCCGCGGCTGAGATGCGGCGCCTTCGCGGCGCTGCCGTCGCCCTCATCCCGCAGGATCCGCTCTCCGCGCTCAACCCTGCGTTCCGGATCGGCCTCCAGGCGACGGACGCGCTCCGGATCCACCGCGGCCTCTCTCGTGAGGCTGCCGACGCCGAGATGGTCCGGCTACTCGGCCACCTCGGCCTCCCCGAGCCGGCGGACGTGCTCCGACGGTATCCCCACGAGCTGTCGGGAGGGATGCGGCAGCGCGTCCTCATCGCGATGGCGTTCTCCTGCGAGCCCGCGCTCGTCATCGCCGACGAGCCGACGACGGCGCTCGACGTCACCACCCAGGCCCAGATCCTGCGGCTCCTCGAGGAGCTTCAGGCGGAGCACCGCGCCGCGACGCTTTTCGTCACCCACGATCTCGGCGTGGTCGCGCACCTGGCGCACCGGGTCGCCGTGATGTACGCCGGCTGTCTCGTGGAGTCGGCGCCGACCCGGGAGCTCTTCCGGGCGCCCGCGCATCCCTACACGCAGGGCCTCCTGACCCAGGTGCTGCGGGCCGACGCCCGCGCGGAGGCGAGCGCCGGACTCGAGGGGCTGATGCCGGTGCTCGTGGCGCCACCGACCGCCTGCCCCTTCCGCGACCGGTGCCCGACACGCATGGCGGTCTGCGACGAGACGATGCCCGCACTCCACGATCTGGCTTCCGGCCACGCGGTCGCCTGCCATCTCTACGGAGCCTCGTGATGCGCGACACGAACGACGCGCCGCTCCTCGAGACCCGGGATCTCCGGACGCATTTCCGCCGCGGCGGCTGGCTCCGGCCGGTCCGGTGGCTGCGCGCCGTCGACGGCGTGAGCCTCGCGCTCGGGCGCCAGGAGACCCTCGGGCTCGTCGGGGAGTCGGGCTCCGGGAAGACGACGCTCGGCCGGACCATCCTCCGTCTGGTCGAGCCGACCGGGGGCGAGATCCACCTGGGCGGCCAGGAGATCACGCGACTCTCGCAAGCGGCGCTCCGCCCGCTCCGCCGCCGAATGCAGATCGTCTTCCAGAACCCCTACGCTTCGCTCAACCCCCGGCGACCGGTGGGCGCGATCGTCGGGCAGCCCCTCGCCGTCCATCGGGTCCCGGGAGATCATGTCCGCATGGTCGCCGATCTCCTCCAGCGGGTAGGGCTGCCGCCGGACGCGGCCCGCCGCTACCCTCACGAGTTCTCGGGCGGCCAGCGCCAGCGCATCGCGATCGCGCGCGCCCTCGCGCTCCACCCGGAGCTGGTCGTCGCCGACGAGATCACGTCGGGGCTCGACGTGACGGTGAAGCTCCGGGTCCTCGCGCTCCTCCGCGAGCTCCAGACGGAGTTCCGCGTCGCCTACCTCTTCATCTCCCACGACCTCGCGGTGGTGCGGCAGGTGGCGGACCGGGTGGCCGTCATGTACCTGGGCCAGATCGTCGAGGAGGCGCCGACCGATGCCTTGTTCGAGCGGCCGCTCCATCCCTACACGCGGGTGCTCCAGGCATCGGTGCCGCCGCCCGATCCGGTGGCGACCTGGCGCCCGCCCGTCCTCTCCGGCGACCCGCCGAGCCCGCTCTCGATCCCGCCGGGGTGCCGGTTCCACCCCCGCTGTCCGATCGCGGAGCCCCGCTGCCGCGTGGAGCCCCCGATCCTGCGCGTCATCGGTACCGCCCACCGTGTCGCCTGCCACCTGGCGTCGTGAGCCACGGTCCGCCGCGGTCCGTCACAGGCCGCCACAGGCCGAAGGCCGTCCGATCAAGGCCGGTCGAGCAAGTCCGGCCGATCAGACGCGCGCGATCCGTCCCGGCATGGCGGGGGTAGCCCGATGAGCGCCGAGGACGCGGTCCGGCGGGCGGCCGAGCTCTGGCAGGAGGGATGCCGCCTCCAGATGGCGGGCGAGCTCGATCGCGCTATCGAGGCCTACAGGCGCTCGATCGAGGTCCA
>JBGQGN010000274.1:0-5711 GCA_041497395.1 Methylomirabilia bacterium | reverse complement strand
TGCGCGTGGCCATGAAAGACGAGATCCACCGGATACCGGTTCAGCGGCTCCTCGAGCCGACTCGACCCCAGGAACGGGCATAGCTCGGGCGGCTCTCCCTCCACCGTGGCTTGTATCGGCGAGTAGTGGAGGATCGCCACGCGCCGCAACGTCCGCAGGCGGGCTAGCGCGGACTCGAACTTGAGGACCTCGTCCACCGTCTCCCGGACGAAGCGCTTCATGATGTCCTCGCCCCAGGGTTGGAGCGCCCGCTCCCCGAAACCACCACCGAGCCCCTTCACGCCCCCGATGCCGAGGCCCGCCACCTCGCAGCCGTCCCCGTCGAGAATGACGACGCCGGCCTCCCGGAGGATCTGCACGACCACCTCGTGTTGTCCCGACTCGTAGTCGTAGTTGCCGAGGACTCCGACCGCCGGGATGCGGAGCACTGTGGCCAAATCTCGCGCCAGCACTCGCGCCTCCTCCGGAAGCCCGTAGTCCGTGAGGTCCCCGCACAGAAGCAGGACGTTAGCGTTCGCGCGCGCGGCTGCGAAGAGGGGCTGGAACACCCTCTGCGACGTCCTCGTTCAGTGGAGGTCACCGACGGCGGCGACGCGCACGGGGAGCCGGACGTCCATTCCAACGGGCCATGGAGAGATCCGGGGACCGGGCGGGCGGTGGGGGTGCCGGACTCGTCGGGATCGCCGCCGTCCAGTGCGCGATCTCGGCGGCCGTCATCTCCCCGCGTGGCGCCAGGCGGCCGTCCGCATACCCGCGTCCGATGACGTCGACCAGGTACTGCTGCCGAGACAGCAAGGTTCCATCGCACACGCGGGCCTCCTCTGCCGACCCGACTCGCTCCCGGTCGAGCCGGCGCAGGAGATGGGCCATCACCGCGTCGGGGATGACCGCCCACTCGCCCGGATAGATGAAGCCAAAGAGGACGAGGTGGCTCAAGAGCACGCGCCACCGCCGGCCGAAGCGTCCCAGTAGACGGCGCCAGTCCAGCTCCCGCCCGCACGCCAGAATGAGGTGGGCGACGTCGGCACCGTCGTAACGCTCGCGCTCCATTATGAAGGCCTTGGACCAGATCATCTCCTCGGGCGGGCAGAGCAGGACCGAAACGCCGAGCACGCGGCCGGGGGCGGCGTGGGTGAACCAGAGGTCGTCGACCATGGCGACGCCATTGCTCGCGCCGAACATGAGATCGATGAAGCGATCCCCGGCATACGCCTTGGCCAGCCAGTGCGGGAACGTGAGCTCCGTCGCGAAGCCGGCCGCACCGAGCACGGCGAGCGCTGACTCGAAGTCCTCCTTCCGGACGAAGACGTCCAGGTCCTTCGTATCCCGGACGATGCCAGTGTACGGGGCGAGGGCGTGGGCACCGCCAATCAGGAACTCCACGCCGGCCTGGCGGAGCGCCCCGAGCGCATCGAGGTACACACACCGCGTTTCCAGGTCGAGCTCGGCACCGGACTCCGCTGAGCCCGGACGGGGCGACCCCGTGTCACCGTCCGGGAGGAAGCTCCCCGTAGTCACGGCGACATTTCGCTGCACGGGACGTGCCTGTCAACTCGCTCGCGGCTCGTCCGCCGACCGGGAGATGAGCCCGTCGATGGCGTCGCGGAGCTGTGCGAGTTTGAAGGGCTTTTCGAGATAGCTCGCCGCGCCGAGCCTCAGCACGCTGGCCGCAACCTGACGGCCGCCGAACGCGGTCACGAACACCACGGGCACCTCCGGGAACTCGCGGTGCAGGATCGGGAGGAGGTCGAGGCCACCAAGCCCAGGCATCTCCTTGTCCAGGATGATCAGGTCGAACGGCGCCCCGCGCAGCGTCTCCACCACGTGTGTGCCACGGTCCCGCTCCGTCACCTGGTATCCATCGGCTTCAAGCGTTCTCCGCAGGAGAGCACGCATCTCGTCGTCGTCGTCGACGACGAGGACCCGGGCGGTTGGGCGCCGGCGGTCGTCGGCCTCACGCACGGCCACCTCCGGTCGAGCAGACCACCAGATGCTCATGCACCTGACAGCAGCAAGGCTTGTGCCAGGTTACGGCTGCTGCTCAGGGAACCCCGGGCCCACGCGCATCATGTTGGCCTGCATCCGCTGAAGCGTCCGCACGCTGATCCCGAGGATGCGGGCGGCTGCACGCTTGTCGCCCCGGACCTCGTCGAGGATGCGGCGAATGTACTGGTTTTCCAGCTCGGCCAAGGACGGGCGCACGCCCAGTTCGCCACTAGAGCCCGGGGTGAACTCGATCCGGAGGTCATCCCGGGTGATGACCCGACCCTTGGCCAGGGTCGCCGCCCGCTCGACGACGTTCTCCAGCTCGCGGACGTTCCCCGGCCAGTTGTGCTCGTGGAGCCACTTGAGTGCCTCCTCGTCGAAGCCGTCGACCTCCTTGCCCATCCCAGCGGCCGCCCGCTTCAGGAAGTGCTCGGCCAGGAGCTGGATGTCCTCCGGCCGCTCCTTCAGGCTGGGGATCCGGATCGGGATGACGGCCAGGCGATAGTAGAGATCCTCCCGGAACTTCCCCTGCCGCACGAAGGTCGGCAGATCCCGGTTGGTCGCGCTGATGAGACGCAGGTCCACCTTGATCTCCTCGTTGCCCCCCACAGGCCGGACGACGCGGTCCTGCAGGGCGCGGAGGAGCTTGACCTGGAGGGACTGGGGCATCTCGGCGATCTCGTCGAGGAGCAGGGTGCCGCCCTCTGCCTCCACGAAGAGGCCCCGCCGCTTCCGGTCAGCGCCAGTGAAGGCTCCCCTCTCGTGGCCGAACAGCTCGGATTCCAGCAGGGTCTCGGGAATGGCCGCACAGTTGACGGCGACGAACCGACCCTCGCGCCGGCCGCTGTGCCAGTGGATGGCTCGGGACACGAGCTCCTTGCCCGACCCGCTGTCGCCCAGCAGCAAGACCGGGGCGTCGGTGTCCGCCACCACCCGGATCTGGTCGAACACGGCCTGCATGGCCTTCGACCGGCCGAGGATGTTGTCGAAGCTGTAGCGGCGCTCGACCTCGGCCCGGAGCCGACGGTTTTCCTCCCGTAGTTGCTGGTCCTCCACGGCTCGCTTGACAACCAGAGACAGCTCCGGAAGCTTGAACGGCTTCGTCAGGTAGTCATACGCGCCCTGGCGCATCGCATCGATCGCGCTCTCGAGACTCCCGAACGCGGTCATCAGGATCACGCGCGCCCGCGGCTGGGCGCGCTGGGCCTCCCGGAGCACGGCCAGGCCGTCCACCGGTTCCATGACGAGGTCGGTCAGGACGACCACGTACTCCTCGCGTCCCAGCGCGGTCTGTGCGTCCTCGCCCCCCGTCACGGCCGTCACCGCCCAGCCGTCGCTCTCGAGATGACGTCGGAGGAGCGCCACCATGTTGGCATCGTTGTCCACGACGAGGATTCGTGGCTTCATGCCTACTCCTTCCTGTCTTCAGGTTTGGCCTCCGGAAGCCAGACGGTGAAGGTGGTGCCCTCGCCGGGCGTGCTCGCCACCTGAATCTCGCTTCCGTTTGACCTCACGAGATCCCGACAAATCGAGAGGCCGAGACCGGCACCCTCGCGAGCGGGCTTGGTGCTAAAGAAGGGATCGAAGATCCGGGGAAGAACGTCTTCTGGAATCCCTGACCCGGTGTCCTGTACTGCGATGGCGACACCGGGCCGACCGTCGTCGGCCCGGGGCGCGCCCGTGACCTCGACCCGTCCGCCCGCCGGGGTGGCCTCGATGGCGTTCGTGAGGAGGTTGATCAGGACCTGCTGGAGGTGCCCGGGGTCGACGTGCACCTGCGGAAGCTCCCGCGGGATCGAGACCGCAAGGGTCACCCCGCGACCCCTGGCGAAGTGCTGGAGAAGCGGCCGGAGCCCCTCCATGACCGACGCGGGCGCGGTGGCCGCCCGCTCGGGCTCTCGCTGGCGGAAGGGATCCAGGGCCGTGCGGATCATCCGAGAGATCCGGTCGATCTGGGCGATGATGATGACGAGGTCCTCCCGAAGCGGCGAGTCCTGCGGCAGCGCGCGGAGCATCAGCTCGGCGCGCCCAGCGATGATGTTCAGCGGTGTCCCCACCTCGTGGGCGATGCTCGAGCAGAGCTTACCGGCAATCGCGAGCGACTCGGTTTGCCGCAACCGGCGCATCAGCTCGAGCGACCGGTCCGTTTCGGTCTCCACCCGCTGGCGAGCCTCCTCCAGCCGTTCGGTCATCCGGTTGAAGGCCGCCGCCGCTTGTCCCAGCTCGGCGCGGCTCCGGACCGGGACCGGTGCGCGGGACTCGCCGACCGCGACGCGCTCGATCCCACGCATCAGGTCGGCGACCGGCCGGAAGACGAGCTGCTGAAGGGCAAACCACACGACGAGGCCCAGGAGGAGCACGAGGACAGCGCCCCGCAACGCGATCTTGTAGTTCTCCCCAAGAAGGTCGGCCTCCAGGCGGCCCGCGACGAAGGCGATCTCGAGCACCCCATCGTCGCTCCCGGAGGATCGGACCGGGAGCAGCACGGTGTGGAGCCGAATCCCGCCGCTCTGGTGCGCCACGACCGCTGGCTGGCCCGTGTCCCGGACCCGGCGATGTCGATCGAGGGGCACTCCGGGGTCGCCAGTGAGAAGGTTGGCGTCGACGCGCGGCGCGAGGTTCCGGTCGAGCAGTCGGATCCGGACGATCTCGGTCTGCTTGACGACCAAGTCGTTGGCCAGACGCTCTACGTCGGCCAGCGTGCGGCTTCGAAGCGCGTTTTCCACCGCGAGCCGGATCGCCGCGCTCGTGACGTTCACGCGCAAATCGAAATCCGATCGCCGCTGTCCGCGCTCTTCCTGGACCAGGACGTATGCGAAGACAGCGACGACCAGGACCATCGGCACGAGGAGGAGTAGGACCAGGCGAAGTCGCAGTCCCACGAGAGCCTCAGTTTAGCATGCGCCCGACGCACGACAGCTCGGCGTCCGGACGACAGGATGGCGTTGCGCCTCGGGGGTTTCTCTTCGTTCCCGTGCGTACTTACTGGACACGGAGGTATGCACGATCGTGGTGCTTCGATGGCATGTGCCTTGCTCCAGGCTTGAATTCAGAAGACCCCGCATTTCGCTGGATACAGATCGAGTGCGAGGGAGGCCGAGCCAATGGATCGTTGGAAGACCATCGCAATCACTGTGATCGGAGCCGTCAGCCTGAACGTTTCGGCCCTTGCCCAGCCGAGGGGCCCGTCAGGCTCGGGAACGGGCCAACGCACGGGCGTTAGCCAAGCTTTCTGTGCACGCTGCGCCCTCGGGCCTGGCAGTGAGCGCCGGCCCGAGCCAGGGAAGCGAGCCCCTCAGGACACCCGATATGACCCGGTCACAGCCCGACCCCACGGCCAAGCCGAAGGCGATGGGCAACGATCCGGTGATGTCGGGCTCTGCGACGAAGTCGGAGCAGGTTCGCGCGACCCAGGCGGCTCTCAAGTCCAAGGGATACGACCCGGGTACCGTCGACGGGATCCCCGGGCCGAAGACGACGGCCGGGCTGCACGAGCTTCCGGAGGGCGGAGAACCTGCCGGAGTCCGGTCGCGGCGCCGATCGGACCTTGTCCAGACTTGGCTTGCAGTGAATGCGAAGAGCCGCGCGCCCTCGGTCGCCGGGACGCGTCCGAATCGAAGGGAGAAGGCCATGAAGGCTCGCTCCATGCTCGGAGGGCTGCTGACGTCGCTGCTGCTCCTGGGCGGTTGCTACATGCCGCCCTCGACGACGCAGGGTCCCCCACC